>NZ_JAGYGS010000030.1:0-36629 GCF_018991185.1 Lactiplantibacillus sp. 7.2.4 | reverse complement strand
TTATCGTGAATTGTGTTACTTCTCCGGCTGTCTCGCTAAAGCTTGATACGCTTCCTGTACTAGCTTCACTGGCTGCCCACTAAAGCCTGATACGCATCGTCATCCGATTGTACTAGCTTCACCGACTGCCCACCGAATCTTGACACGCATCGTTATCCGCGCGATTTAACGGCTAGTGCCGGGTCTAAATATCATCCGGTGTATCGGGAATCAACTGAATCAACGGTTGACCGAAATTGACTTCTTCGCCATTTTTAACGAGGAATGCCTTGACCGTCCCAGCTTGCTTAGCAACGACGGGCCGCATCATCTGCATGGCCTGAATCAAGCCGACTTGTTGGCCGACGCTAACGTGGTCACCCAACTTGACGTACGGGGCTTCTTCCGAGGAATGCGCTGGATAGTAGATTCCGACAACTGGCGCTGTGACGCACTCTTTTGGATCGACTTGGACCGGTGCTGGTTCTGGTGTTGGCGCTGGTTCCGGTTCCGGTGTTGATTCCGGTGCGATACTAGTTGGCGTCGCAGCGGCCGTACTCGTGACCGTAGCCGTTGGCGTTGGTTCCACAACTGAAGCCGCGCTCGCATTTGCGATCGGCGTTGGCGTGACCGGTGTTGGATCAATGACCGGCTGATTAGGCAATGGCGCTGGCTCAGAAGCCGCTGTCGTCGCCTTACTGTTGTGACCTTTCTTGCCCATTTGGATTTCAAAATCCTGGTCACGATATTCAAAACTCGTGAGACTACTTTGTTCAAACTTGTCCATTAACTGATAGATTTTATCTAATTCCATACAATACCCTCCAGTAAACGTCGGTCGGCAAATATCAGGCGCGACCTGAACTAACGCTTTGATTATACCGCATAGTTTAGCGCAGGAGTGTGGTGGAAGTATGAACGCTTCTTTAAGAATTCGTCAATATTTGCTAAGCGGAGGCTAATTGTTGATGCGCAGGAATCACTTTAAAATGAAACAACGGCGCTGGCGACTGACCAGCCTGAGCGTACGCCAACACGGCATCCACGTGGTCTAACTGCAATAGTCGGTCATCTAATTGCCATAAGCCCCGTTGGTAGTAGTCACGGCAGTACTGTACCAAGTTCGTCAAAAAATTCCCGACTGCTTCATTGACCGTCTCGCCGCGCCCGTCAACACCCCAAAAATCAGCTGATTCCAACCAATAGCGGGGTTCCGATAATTCTTGATACCGTCCAACTTCATGAATCAATACTAACCGTGCTGCCATTGTCCTGGCCCCTTTCTATCACCATGCCACTTACATCATGGCATTCACGATAGCACCGGGACGTCCCGCTGACAATCCCTAACGGCCAACCCGTTTCAAATTAAGGTTCTTAATCACAGAAGCCTTATTTTCCAATCAAGTACGCAGTTTTACTTAAGATTCTGAATCACGTTCACGTTTCAAAAATAGCCCATGTTGCTTCAAATCTTGTTGCAGATCAGCCATGGTGAATTGATGATAATAGGCTCGGTATTGTCGATCCGCGACCGTGAACAAGTCCGTCAACGTTTCACTAATATTCGCAGCAATTGGTGATTGGGATGCCTGTTCATCCGTCTTGGACGGTCCCGTGATGAAGCGGGCGTAACTGATGGTTGGTGGAATCGTCAAATCATAGAGATCCCCCAAGTTCATTTCAACTAGCGGCAAATCTAGCTGATAACCCCCATTTTTGCCCACTGTTCCGGTTAAATAACCGTGTTTATGTAGGACTGACAAGATATTACGAATCATCACCGGATTCAGGTGTAATGATTGGGCCAGTTCGCGACTGGCAACTTTGCTATCACGGTGGGCATCCAGGTACAAAATGCTATGCACGGCAACCGAAAAATCAAGCTTCATATTTACTTTCCTCCACTATTTGTCGTACCTCCATTTTACCACCAACTGTAATGAGACTCATTTCAATTCACACGATAATCCAGGTATAATAAGGGCCGGGAGTGAATTATATGTCATCTACAATTAGTGCCGCGACATTCAAGCTGAACGAACAAGCTGCGTTATCGCCGGCACAACAATCTTTGGAGCAACAACTGCTCACCTTCATCCGGTCGCATCGCCATCAGGACCAATCCAGTCTCTTCGTGATTCATGGTGATGCGGGGACCGGTAAAAGTGCCGTCCTTGCTGCGGCGTTCGGCCGACTTCAAGCCCTTAGCCGCAGTACGATTGCTAACGACCTCCAAGCCACGGAGAATTATTTGGTCGTCAATCATAACGAAATGCTCAAGATTTACAAACGCTTGGCAGGCGACGATCCCGACCTGCGCAAAAAGGACTTCCAAAAACCAACGCCACTCATTAATCGACTCACCAAGACGCACCAGCGCGCTGATGTCATTTTTATAGATGAAGCACACCTGTTGTTGACGCAACCAGACCGCTACAACCGCTTCGACGGTCATAATCAACTCACGGAACTGATTCAGCATGCGCACGTGGTCGTGCTCGTCTTCGATACCCGCCAAGTCTTGAAGCTCAAGAGTTATTGGCATGAAAACGATCTTGAGCCATTTTTGGCCCATTATCCACATGCGAGTTATAACCTCGACGAGCAATTTCGTGTCACCGGTGGTCCAGCAGTCGTCAACTGGATCGATCACTTTACCCATGGCCAATTGCTTGAAAAGCCAGCCACACCTGATTTTGACCTGCGCTTCTTCGATGACGGTCAACCGATGTACGACCTCATCCGTCAACAGGACCACCGCTTCGGGCTGGCACGGATGGTCGCCACCGCTGATTTTCCATACGTCGTCAATCACGGCACCTGGTACGTCACGGCCGGCCAACTCAAACTCCCCTGGGATAAAGTCAACTTGACCGACGACCCGTGGGCTTTACGGCCCGAAACGTTGAATGAAGTGGGGTCGATTTACACCATTCAAGGCTTTGACTTGAACTACGCTGGTGTGATTCTCGGGCCATCGGTTGGCTACGATACCGTCCACGACCGGGTCATCGTCCGTCCCGAACGCTATGAAGACCAGGAAGCCTTCAAGCAACGCGCCGACCTGGGTGACCTCGAGCCACTCAAACAACAAATCATCTTCAACTCAATCAACGTTTTGATGAAACGCGGGCGCTACGGGCTTTACATTTATGCGGTGGACCCTGCGTTACGGGAGCGACTATTAGCGTTATAATTGAGCTAACAACACGAGGAGGAATCTGCCATGCAACTATCAATTCCGACCACTGACGGTGCTTTAGCTGCGACCTATTCAAAACAAGCGGCACCCGCGCAAATTTATAAGGGCCACCCCATCATCTCATTTCCAGTCGATATCAGTGACGTGCCTGCTGGGACGCACTCACTAGCCTTCACCTTCGTCGACCACGATGCGATTCCCGTGGGTGGTTTCACGTGGATTCACTGGATTGCGGCCAACCTACCCGCAACGACGACCCATATTCCGGAAAACGCCAGCCAAACTGGTGCGATTCCAATGGTCCAGGGTAATAACTCAACTGCCGGTGGCTATGTTCACGAAACTGACCCGAAAGTCAGCCAACACTATGTCGGCCCTTACCCGCCAGACAAGGATCATCGCTATTCATTCAAGCTATTTGCATTGGATACTGAATTAGATTTACAACCCGGTTACTGGCTGAACGAATTCCATGACGCCATTGCCGGTCACGTGCTCGCAACTGCGAAGACTACTGTGATTGGTCGAGTTTAATACACCGTGCCCACTGAGGACATCAAAAAAGTCGTTTCAAGCAACTTTTGCATGCTTGAAACGACTTTTTATTTTGCACTCGCATTTTGCACTCACTAAAGTGTCACGAATCGCGCTGTCACACTAATCCATTCTAGTCTGGGCCTAATTATCAGGCCATCGCGACTCACAATGATTAAGGCGACTGACACGCCTCCATCTCACTTAAGCAAAGTACATTAAGATAAAGGCGATCAGTGCTGGCAAGCCTTGAATAACGACGATAGCCCGGCTGACCGTGATACTGCCGTAAACCGCTGCCACCATCACGCAGGCTAGGAAGAACAACGTCGCTCCCGCACTCGCTACTGCCGGAATGACAAATAAGCTATATAGAATTCCGACGGCCAAAAAGCCATTATAGAGTCCCTGATTTTTGAATAATAATTGCACGGCTGGTGATTGTAGCGTTTGTCGTGGAATGCCGAATGACTTCGACGCCAGTTCGCTATCCGCATTGAACATTTCCAGCCACAGAATGAAAAGATGTTCAACGGCGACGACTAGCGCCATGATTGTTGCTGCAATATGCATGTTTGACGCCCCCTTTTTTAACATTAATTAACACAACCCATTAGGTCACGGATCACCGGCCAGCTGGTTGTCGCCGAATTCGCAACGCAACGGACCGATATGGTTATTTTCATGATACCATACGGGCTTTCCAGCTGAAAACAGACACGCCCAGTGATTTGTGGGACGCGCCTCTAACTGAAATGCGAGGCACTTTGGTTGACGCCATTCCGAACGCAGGCAACGCATCTCGCTACCAAAAAACCGGTCGCAATATTTTGCAGCCGGTTTTAAAATTGATTGAATTAAGTGGTTACATTCCTGGCATCCAGACGTCTTCGGGTTTGACCCCTTGCTCTTCAGCGAAGGCATTCCGTAACGTGTCCATATCCATTAAATGATAGGTTTGTGGATGTTCTGGGTCGTAAGATTCGATTTGGGCCATCATCCCACCATCTTCATGTTCGATGATGTGGCAGTGATACATGTAGACCCCGGTCAATTCAAACTTGACCTTGATGCGAACCGTCTCACCAGGGTTGACGCCTACCGTATCTTTCAAACCATGTTCGTTTGGATAGACCGGACCGCCGTTTCTGGATAACACGGTGAACTGTGTCCCGTGGACGTGGAATGGGTGAACCATACCGTTTTCCGTACTATTCGTATTCCGGATTTCCCAAATGGCAACGTCGCCAACTTTTTGACGGGCGTCGATCCGTTCCATGTCGAACTTCTTGCCGTTGAGCGCAACTTCATCGTCCATCCCGTCCATCGTGATCTTCCGAACAGGCAAGTCAGCGGTTGGGGCTTCGTCTGGAATATCGACTAAGTGGTCTGGCAACGTGGTATCGTCTGGTTCGAAGGCTTTGATTCTGAAGCGGCATAGTGGCGTGTCGTCAGTCATCAAGGTCACTTCATCGCCTGGTTGATAGTTGCCAAAGTCGACCACGATTTCATCACGTTCGGCACAAGTCATCATCACTTTGGTCATATAGACGGGTGCTGGTAAAATCCCGCCATCAGAACCAACTTGTGCAAATTCCAAGTCATCGTTAAAGTGCAACCGCCATTCACGCCGGTTGGAACCGTCTAAGATCCGTAACCGGACGCGTTGGGTGGTGACATCAAAGTATGGGTTGACCGTCCCGTTAACTAAGGCAGTATGACCTTGAACACCATCAGGATCGTAGTCAGCACGGTAATCAAATTGATTATCTTCATGGAATTCACGATCTTGTAGGACCATTGGAATATCATCGACCCCGTAGTTGCGTGGTAATGGCAATTGGTCTTCGACGTCATCCTTGATAATGACCATCGTTGCTAGCCCCTTCCAGACTTGGGTCGCGGTCGATGGACATGGATGAGCATGTAGCCAAGTGGTTGCGGCGGGTTGGTGCACCTTAAAATCAATGTGGTTCGTCTGGCCTGGATAAACGGGTGCATGACAGCCACCATCCGTAATTGGCCCGGGAACGTTCAGTCCGTGCCAGTGGAACGTGGTTAATTCTGGGAGTTTGTTCTGTAAGTCAATATGGGTCTGCTTACCTTTCCGAAAAACAATCGTTTGACCTAAAAAGCCTGCATTGTAGCCCCAAGTCTTGGTCTTCTTCCCCGGCAAAAACTGGGTTTCGCTCTCCTGGGCCGTGACCGTATAATAGTCATCCGTATCGGTCTGACGGTCCGGTTGCAGTAACGGCGGAATCGCTAATGGCTGTGGGTCGACTTTCGGAGTCACTAACGGAATATAGCCACCGTCATGTGTGTTGTAAGCAGGTTCATCAAAAAAATAATCAGTATAGACTTTTTTTGCCATCTTGACATCCCCTTATATCGTTAAAGTTACTAAATTAAAAATGGTGGCGCTTTTACACGTCACCTTCAGTTTAGAATTATTTTAAAAGAGTGTCAAACTCGATTGCGTACTAGTCAAAGATAATCCGGCGCGCATTTTGTTAGTTAGTTGTCAAAAATGATGATTAACGCGTGCTAGTTTTTCAGTTCAAAGACTGCCAGCTGAGACCCGCTGGGAATAAAGTGAATTAGCGTGAACTTGCAGTACGGTTGCGCCCTGTTCCAGCGTTGTCGGCCAGCCTCGTAGATCGGACCAGGACGCGTCCCCCGCTGACGAACAGCAATTTAAATAACAAACTGTTCGTCCTTAAAATAATGCCCGCACAGTGTTAGTGGCTGCATCGCCTAGCCAGGCATTCGTCACTAACCGGTCAAAATAACTGGTCTCAACTACGCCAGCCAGCGTCGCTAACGCGGTATTAAGTGTTGGTAAGTTAGCATAGGTCGGGAAATGGCAATCGATTAAGAGGTTACCACTGTCGGTCAGCGTAAAGCCGTCGCGGTTCTCAGCGGTCCGAATAGTGGCTTGGCCACCAAGGTCGCTGACATTGCGCATCGCTAATGATAGCGCGCCCGGCAAGACTTCCAGCACGAGTGGCGTTTTGATATCAAATTGATCGACTAAGCGGTCCTGCATCGTCAGTAGCCAGTATTCATCCGCCAGACTGGCAATAATTTTTTCGTTCGCATGAATGCCACCACCACTTTTGAGGGCGTTACCGTGATGGTCCAACTGATCACAGCCGTCAAAAGCAATATCAACGCGGTCGCAATAAGCCGTATCGACGACCGTATATCCTAATACCGTTGCCAATTGACGTGTCGTGGGCGACGGGGTCACGACCGTAATGTCATTGACCAGGTTGGCCGCTTCCTTGACAAGTTCCCCCACGGTCGTGCCCCCACCGAAGCCTACTACCATCTGCGGTTTGATTAGCGTGAGCGCCTGCTGAACGATTGCTTGTTTGATCGTCATCTGAAATCCTTCCATTCATCATAAGATGTTTTAATCATAGCACGCGATAACCTATTTAACTAACTGCTGGCGACTAAAAAATGAGTAAATTCCGCATTAATCCGAACGATTGAGTAGGTCTTCTCCGGGTTATCGGTTTAAAATACAATCATTGATGGCGACCTTCGTTTTTGGGGGAAAGAGGGTTACAACAATGAAACGTAAATATCGTGCAAAGTTAGGTTTAACAACGTTAACGATTATCGTCGGAATTGGGCTGACTCCGATTGCCAACGCCAAGTCAATTGCGACGCCAATCTCACGTAGTCGGTGGCCACACGCGCAGGTCACCTATGTCATTCAGGCGTCTGCTTCCGAGCGGCGCGTTTATCAAGCAGCGATTCGCGCTTGGAATGCCACCGGTCAATTCAAATTCGTTCAGGGGACCACTGCTCACCATCAAGTGACACTGGGAACGAGTAACGCCACGACCGGACAATACTATCGCCTGGCCGGTATCACGTTTTCGACTGGCTATCCTAATGGCTACTATACGAAAGCCCAAGTCTATCTATTAACTCGCAACTTCACACGCTACCATTATTCCTATTCAGATCAGGTGCACGTGGCGGAACACGAACTCGGCCATACGATTGGCCTCGAACACAGCCGTGATCGCCACAGTGTCATGCTTGCCGATAATCGTTATAACGGCATCAGCAGTGCGGACAGTACCGCTGTCCGGTTGCGCTACCGGTTACCGGTTGGCAGGCTGTAAGGCAAAGTTGTCAATCTAACAACTAGGTTTGCCATTGATGCCTTGGGTATGGTGACCCCACTTTGGTTATTCTTAATCAACACAATACCCGAGAAGGCCCCGATGATGAGTTGGGACCTTTTTTAGTGCCGGCTGGGATGCTTAGACTCAGCTAACTCTAATTGATTGCGATGCGCCATACAAATTCAAGACGAACTGCCGTTTAGCCATGAATTGCTACAACCAAGTTTACGTGACTTAGCTACGGATTGCTGCAAACAGGTGTACGTGACTTAGCTACGGATTGTTGCAAACAAGTGCACGTTGGCTTTGCTATGGATTGATGTAAACAGGTGCACGTGACTTAGCTACGGATTGTGCAAACAGGTGCACGTGACTTAGCTACGGATTACTGCAAACAAGTGCACGTTGGTTTAGTACTGTCGTAACGGGCAGCATGGTAGTCGACGACACACTTACCAGCGTACTACTGACATCATGACGCGGCTCCATTAACGGATCAGTGCGCAAAAGAACACCTTGAAACAAGTCCAATGCTCGTTTCAAGGTGTTCTGCTTATTAGCTGCGTAGTAAATAGCCGTAACTTCCTAAAATAATAATGACATATCCAGTCGCCATGGCTAATGCTAGTAGCATGCCACTCCCAGGTTGCCAGCCGCGGTGATGACAAAAAGTCAAACAGCCACTGGTCAACAACATGAGTGCCAGTGCCGCCGCAACGACCCCGAGTAACTGTCCCCATTGACCTAGCAAGGCACAGCCCACTCCCAAGATCGTCGCGACGATAATCACTAACCATCGCTGACGGTTTGTTAATTGTCGGCGCATATTCATCCCACCATATAGTTAATGCAGTCAACGTTCTGCTTAGTAAAATTTTAACATTTTGGGAGATATTTGCCAAACAAGACAATTAACAACCGACACTTTTTAGGCTTGTTGACGTTTTTGGACAGATTGTTCGCTTAAAACGTCATCAAACGCGTGGAATTTCTCAATGATCGTATCCGCTGAATTCCGGAACTTCGCTTGTTCGTCTTCTGTCAGGGCCAAAGTCGTTACACTTTCAACGCCATCCTTGCCAATAATCGCTGGCTGACCGACGTAGGTGCCGAACGTCTCACTATATGCAGAGACTGGACAAGCTAACCGCGCATTGGCGAAGACGGCTTCGCTTAACTTGACCGCACAAGTTGCGATGGCAAAGCTCGTATAGCCTTTGCCGGAGTGAACGGCCCAGCCACCATGCCGTGCGGCGGCTTCCAGCGCATCCAAGTCTAAGTGATACTTGTCGACTAACGACGTGATTGGAATGCCGTTCACTTGAACCGTTGACCAAGCGCTGAATTGAGATTCGCCATGTTCGCCATAGACGTAACCGCTAATATTCTTCGGATCACAATCAAACGCTTCTGCGACGACTTTTTGCATCCGTGCCGTATCGAGGAAAGTCCCCGTCCCGAAGACTTGTTGCCGGGATAATCCGGTCGCACGTTGGAAATAATGCGTGATGGCATCACACGGATTCATCGTATCAATCACCACACCATCGAATTTCGTGGCCTTAACCTTAGGCGCAATGTCTTGCACGATCTGCTTGGTATATTCAAACTCCGCCCAGCGGTTGCCAGACGCATGGTCAAGGGCATGAATATTGCCACTAGTCACGAATAAAATATCGGTATCGTCTAATTCATGGTAATCATTGATTTTAATGATTGTCCGACTATCTAATCGGGCTTGGGCATCTTGTAAATCTAATTGTTCCGCGCGGGCCTTACCGACATTCGTATCAATTAAGATTAATTCATCCGCAATTCCTTTACAAACCAATGTATAAGCAATCGTTGCACCAACGTGACCGACCCCAATAATCGCATATTTCCGCATAAGCTGAACCTCCATGTTTTAATTATTAAGAATATTATGTAACGTCTCATCATTCTTTAATTTATGTGGTGATAACTTTACTGCTGGATCCCAATAACGTCAATCCATGAAAACGGTTCAGCTTTAAAATCATCATTATCTTAATGAATTTTCCAGCTTTTATGCAGTAACCCACAAGATTAACTTAATATAATTAACTTCCGTGGTCGATTCGGCCGATTGGTCGGTTTCCAAACTTAACTGTGGTTCGGCTTGTCCGGGTGGGGCTCCCGGGCTAGAAGAAGACTCGTATTTGAACTTACGCAGTGAACTTCTGCGTGAGTTCAAATCAAGGTCTGCCCTGTTCCAGCGTTGTCAGCCAGCCTCGGAGGTCGGAATCGGACGCGCTTCCACTGACGAACAGCAATCCAACTCGGGCTATTTCCCAGCGGGCCTAAGCTGGCTGTTTTTGAAAATTGGCGCTTTCATTCATACTCACAACCAATTAACCAGCACGATACATAAATGTAATATAATCTAACATCTCTAGTTATCATTGCCCTCTTCCGCCCTTTTGTATGTTTGGAATTTAACCTAAATATAAAAAAGTAGTGCGTCCATTAATAATCAATGTTATAATTCCTAACATCAAATGGTATGGATAGGGGTTGGGAGTATGAACGCTGCAAATTCAACGTTTTTAGTTTTATCTAGTATATTGGTATTATTCATGACGCCCGGATTGGCCTTCTTCTATGGTGGGCTGGTCTCCAAACGTAACGTTGTTAACACGATGCTATCTGTCTTCATGATTTGTGGCCTAGCAATTCTATTATGGCTAGCTTTTGGCTACTCACTGTCGTTCTCTGGTGATATTGGTGGCGTGGTCGGTAACTTCAAGGCATTGTGGTTGCATGGTGTCGACCTAACCGCACTAACGGCCACTAAAATTCCAAACGGCTTATACCTGATTTTCCAAATGATGTTCGCCATTATTACACCGGCCCTATTCGTGGGAGCCGTCGTTGGGCGAATTCGTTTCAAATTCCTACTGACCTTCATCATCTTCTGGTCACTACTGATCTACTACCCAATGGTTCACATGGTGTGGGATAACGGGTTGCTTGCGAAACTCGGCGTAATCGACTTCGCCGGTGGAACGGTCGTCCATATCAATGCCGGAATTACCGCGTTAGTCCTCTCTGCCTTTTTAGGTGCTCGGCACAAATATGGCAAGGACGCGACGCAGCACTACAATATTTTATGGGTCTTACTCGGAACGGCGATTTTGTGGATCGGCTGGTACGGATTCAACGCCGGCTCCGCATTAGCAATGAACGACATCGCGATTCAGGCCTTCTTGACCACGACGGTTGCGACTGCGACTTCCATGATGACTTGGATGGTCGTCGATATGCTGACGAAGGGCAAACCAACCCTCGTTGGTGTCTGTACCGGGACCCTGTGTGGGTTAGTCGGCATTACGCCAGCTTGTGGGTACGTCACCGTCTCTGGGGCTTTCTGGATTGGCTTGGTTGCGACCCTCACAAGTTACGGCTTCATCACGTTTATCAAGCCGCGTTTAGGAATTGACGACGCCCTTGACGCCTTTGGTTGCCACGGCGTCTCTGGGATGGTCGGCAGTATCATGACTGGCCTCTTTGCCAGCAAAGCCGTCAACAGTTCCATCTCACTCAACGGTCTGTTCTACGGTGGCGGTTTCAAGTTATTCGGCCTACAACTACTCGCAACCGCGTTTACCATCATCTTTACCACCATCGCTTGCATCGTCATTATCGTGCTATTGAAACGGGTCATTAGAATGCGCGTTGACGAACAAGAAGAAGAACTGGGGTTAGACCAAGGCGAACACGGCGAAGTTGCCGATTACACGGTTCAAATGAGTCATGAATTAACTAATATCCAACACCACAGCGATGAATTCCGCGGACAACTCGCGCAATTGCTGAATAAGCAGGAACGGTTCCGTTAGCGGCGCCTTCAAACTTGCTGAAAACGAGCCCTCGTCAGCTTTTGTTTCAAGCTCACTGAAAACGGCCACTCGTTAGATTCGGTTGCAAGCTCACCGAAAACGGCCGCTCATTAGATTAGGTTGCAAATTCGTTGCACACGGGCGCTACTCGGTTCTATGCCACACTAAATACCAATTAAAAAGTCATGTTTCAGAAGGCGGTGATTTGCTTTTCCGAAACATGACTTTTTGGGCTTACTGGCGTTTTGACTTGTTGTCTTTAATGAAGAAGTACCCAAATACCAACATGACGCCGATAATCGGAACATCTAGCGCGTTGATGGGATGCTCAAATTGTGGCCCGGCCGCGAGCACTAATATGACGACAAAGCACATCCCAATTAGCCACCAACCGTATTTCTGGAAGAAACGGATAAAAGCACTGTCTGGAAACTTATATTTGATATATTGCAGCACTAATATTAGAAGCACATAGGCCGCAACACTGTATGGTAACAGGAGATCCATCGCATGACACCCCTTTCTAATGCCGAGCAACAAATAGTCTAATACTTATCGTTAATATAACCTGATTACAGTAACACTGCCACTAAACAAGCCTCAATCAGTTCGAAAACAGCTGAAAAATTGAGGTTTGTTGTTCAGCTGTTTTCCTATCAAACTGTTAACACAATCCAGACATTGCACTACCCTGAAGCCAACGATTGAAGTCGCCACAACCGCATGCAGCAATCGCATCGACGCACCCCGCGCCATTAGCGTAAAAAATATGGGTGATTGCTTTTGCAATCACCCATATTTTGATTAAGCAGCTAATCCAGTCGCTTATAGGCCAGCATCAGTTATTATTGAATAAGACCGACTGACTCTTAATATAGTGGTCAACTGGATGTAACAGTACCGTCGGATTCTCAATTGCGGACGTAAACGAATGCCCCGAAATGTTGACGAGTCCAGTAAAGATGAACAATAGGATTGCCACCCACATCACGATTTTGGTCGTGACCGTCATCTTTTCTGGCAAGATTTGTTTGTACAGCGTCCGGTGAACATCCCGACTAATCGCTTGCTTGCTCTTATCGCTATCTTTAGCGCGTTCTTCGACTAATTGACGCTCATAAGCTTCAATATCAAAGTCTGCTTGCTCTTTCTTCTTAGCAACTTGGTACTTCTTACGATAAGCAGCCGTTTGCGCTTTAAAGTCTTTAGAGAATTTCCGGTAATGGCCAACCGTTTCCTTGGTATCACCGACTTCGAGTAGGTCACCAAAGTGCATCCAAGCCACCCGGTCACATAGTAATTCAACTTGGCGCAAGTTATGGCTGACGAAGATAATCGTCTTGCCTTGCTTCTTGAATTCCATGATTTTATCCACACACTTTTGATAGAAAGTATCATCACCAACGGATAACGCTTCATCAATAATCATGATATCTGGATTGATGTGAACCGCGATGGCAAAGCCTAACCGCGACCGCATCCCAGTTGAGTAGTCTTTAACGGGTTGGCCAATAAAATCACCGATATCCGCAAAATCAACGATATCATCGCGGACTTCTTGGATTTCCTTAATACTCAAGCCCTGCATGAGCCCTTTTAACCGGATATTTTCATCACCCGTCAAGTTCCACTTAAGACCGGCACCAATCGAGATAATCGACGTGTCACCATGCACATCGACCGTCCCCGTCGTTTGAGGAATGATTCCCGAAATGATGTTGGAGATGGTCGATTTACCAGAACCATTGATCCCAATAATCCCGAGTGCTTCCCCGGGTTTGACATTCAGACTGACCCCTTTAAGTGACCAGAACCGCGGGACTTCAACGTTACCAATGTTAAAAAAGTGTTTTAACTTATCATTGTTACTACGATATAAATCATATTCTTTAGTGACATTATGCAATTCAACTTTATATTGGTTTTCCATCAGTTCCGCCTCCTAAATCAAATCCACAAAGTTCGAACGGAACTTGTTATAGAGATACGTTCCAAGCAGAATTGCGACGAGATTGAACAACCAGAAGACAATCGTCAACGTAATGTTCGGCTGTTGCCAGATCCAACCACGATTCAATAGCGATTCCCGCATCCCGTTGAGGACGTAATAAAATGGGTTCAATTCCAGCAACCGGACAAAGACGGCTGGGAAGTTAGAGGTCGTAAAGTTGAACAATACCCCACTCATGTAGAACAGCATCCGCAATACGGATTGCAAGGTAATATGCCAGTCACGAATCAGAACACTGACCGTGGCATTGAGAATCCCTAGCGAATACATGAGAACGATCATGCACCCGAAGTAATAAATAAACTGGAACCAGGCAAGTGATGGCCAGATGCCATTTAGAAACATCAGGAAAATCCCGAAAGCAATCATCGTCCAGAAACTATAGAGATTTCCGTAAATCTTAATGGACGGTAACACGTTGACTGGGAACTTCATCTTGGAAACTAACCCAACTTGCCGATAAATACTAGAAGACGCGTCCAGCGTCGTTTTGTTCATATATAACCACGGTGCGATCCCGACAACCATCCAAGGTAGGTACGGGATTCCAGGCATCGGATCGCCACGTTTTAACGCGACCCCGAATACTAAGTAGTAAATTCCGATTTGGATCAGTGGATTCAGAAATTCCCATGCTAACCCAAGGTAATGGCTTTGGTATGTGGCTCGGTCATCATACTTGGCCATTCGCCGAATAATCTTGAAATTGGCGAACTGATCACCAATCGTCTTAAACATCGTAAACATAATGCGCTCCTTAATTGAATGCCACAACACGATCAAGCGCCTCTTGAAAGGTCATGGCAGATTTACGGTCAAGGTGAACCGCAGCTTACATTATAACGATAAACCCGACGAATAGCATAGAAAATAACATTTTTTATCAAATATTTACTTCTTCTCGCGCTGTATTTAGTGCTAAAAAGTAGTGTGCGGTCAATGAAGTAAGCCCTTACCGATTTGTTGGTAAAAAACGCTGCAATCAGCGCGATTTTGGACTGAATTTAGCGGAATTTCATTATTGTTGCGTAATTATTAATGAAAACAAAAAAAGGACTCAGCGTTTGAGTCCTGCAAACTGGAATATGGCATAGTCAATCGGCGGCATTTAACGCAATCAGTGCCTGTTGAAATCTGAGTTTTACATCAGACGGGGTTCAGCCACTATCACTTTATCCATGACAACACCCGATCAGGCTTACTGTTCATCGTTGAGATAGCGAATCGCACGCTTGGGATCATCGAAGGCGGGCGCGTTATCAGGAATGAGCCCTAATTCTTTGGCGCGTGCCAGGACTAGGGCCTTTTCCGTCTCTTCATTTGGCACCCATGACAGCTCGTCACTTTCAAACGGGATCGCTTGTTGCAAGACTAATTGCCTTAACGCCATGTTCAGATAGGTATTCATTGATAGCCCCATACTTGCAAGTTGCTTGCTAGCTGCTTGCTTCAAATCAGCGTCTACACGAATAGAAGTTGATACTCGAGTCATGCCAACCATCCCTCTCTCTGTTAATACCTTGATTATATAATAACCACGTTGCGGCCGTTATTATTTACCATTGGGGATAATTGTTCTTGAGTTCAAAAGCAGCCAGCTTAGAACCACTGGAAATAAGACGAGTTAGCATAAATCTGATGGATAGACGCGGCCTATGCCGGCTTCCAGGCAGGATGGTATTTGAAAGGCTGACATTTGCGGGCCCAACTTTCGGGAAACTGGTCGTTGACTCCTAGCAAAGAGTATTTTGGGATTAAAGTGTATGACTGGTTTCTGATAATTTTCAGCTATCTCACCCATGTTTTAGTGCTATGAATCATTAATTTCAATGAACATACCGGAGTTTTCCTTAGTTAATTGAGACTTCAAAATCTTGAATTGGACTCAAATGGCAATGCTGTTGTCTACCTGTGAATGACAATCCAGATTGAGTTAGCCAACAATTTTCTTAGTATTTAACTGACATATATCATTAACGATTCTGATTCAAAGTTTACACAAAGAACCAGTCTTCTACCATTTAATGGCCAATTGTACCTAATTAGGTGGTCGTTCATCTGCCATTCGAGCGGGTTCCCGACCGGCGGGGCTGGCTGACAATGCTCAAGGGCGAAATTCTTCTTGTCCGGGTGGTTTTCCCGGGCTAGAAGAAGACTCGTATTTGAAATTGCGCAGTGGGCTTCTGCGTGAGTTCAAATCGATGTCCGCTCTGTTCCAGCAATTGTCAGCCAGCCCCAGAGGTCGGAGTATGAAGCGCCCCGGCTGACGAACAACAATCCACCCCCACACCGTTCGTTCATCCGCGTAGTCATAACACACTTACCAAACGAGCTGAATAATGACTTATAATGGCGTCTTTGGCCCAAAAAGTGCTATGATGAGGGAACATTAACTAAGGGGGTTAGACACGATGAGTTCAATTATTGAAAATTTACAATTAGCCGCACAACAGGTTCACCTCATCAACCTATATCAAGCCAATAGCGAAGTGGTTTATACCGGCTACATCGACCGTCTGGCACCCGATGGCGTTGTCGTGAACACTTACGACGATGCAGGGCTCCAGGACGGCGCCGTCTTCATGCGTTACGACGTCATCGATGAAGTTGAAATGATGAGCGAAGACCTCGATAACATGGCCTTTCGACTCAAGAATGCAACGACTGAAGGATTAAATAGTGTGCCACAACCAGCGCTGGCAATCGATGATCAACAGCCAGCACTCGCTCAGTTAGTCGACCACGCCCATTCCGACCACCAAGTCGTCCTGCTCGTGTTAGCGGACAATGACAATTACCTTGAAGGTCAAGTTCAAGCAATCACCGATCAGACGATCACGTTCACAACTTTTGATAAATTTGATTTTAAAAATAAGACTCAGCAAGTCATTCCGCTAGATTCGATTCAAATTCTCGAATTCTGCGGCAATGAATTATTGCTGGAAAGTGCCTTTGTTAAAACTGCTCACGCTCACCAGGAAACCGTCAAAGTCAGCGAACCCGATGACGTTGATGCAACGCTTAATAACGCTTTGGCCCAACATCAGCTGATTGCAATCCGCTCGGCAGATGGTTCCGACATGTTCTTCGTCGGCTTCATTAACACGTTAAACGCCGATAGCGTCTTACTCAACTTGATTGACATGACCGGCCAATTTGGCGGCTACACGCTGTGCCGACGCTCGCTGATTGAATCGGTCACGACTCAATCGGACTACTTGCAGACGATGCGCGGTTTTATTGAATTGAACCGGCAGTATGAGTTAAACGTCCAGCCGGTCTTAAACGACGAACGCCTCTTTGACGGCACGACTGATTTATTTGAGTCGATTTTACGGCAAGCCGCGACTTTCAATAATCTCGTCCATATCACGACTGAAAATCCAATGTTGCCGGCGATGACCGGTTATCCGGGTGCGTTGACTAATGGCCACTTCATCTTCTATAACGTCGATGATGATAACCAGATCAATCACGTTGGCACGATGATCGAACTCGACCAGGTCGTCGAATTATCATTCGGTTACATGGACGCTTACCTGCTAGAAAAGCGCTTGAAGAGTACTGGAAATCTATAATCAGCAACAAACCTGAACTAGCAGCCATTTCATTCGCGGAATGCCTGCTAGTTTTTTTAGTTTGGCTCAACTAGACTGGCGTGTTGACCAATTTCCAAAAAAAAGCGGCGCGACTCGCAGGATTTCTGCTAGTCACGCCATTTTAACAACATTTTCAATGATTCTGCTTGTACTGATTCTGGCTTTTACTGGTTGATAGGGCTTGTTCGTAGCGATTCTGCGCTGTTTCACCGGCCGATAACAAACCTCGAGTGTCGAGACTCACCACCACGTCGCTAATCGAACAAATGCAACTTAGCAATTCGTTGGCAAGCTTCCGTGAATCGGGGTTCGTCAATCAGTAAGCCCACGCGCACATAGCCTTCACCACCGGCACCGAAGCCATTTCCTGGTGCCACGGCGACGGCTGCTTGGTCGAGCAACAGGTCAGCGAAGCTTTCACTCGTATAACCAGCCGGAACTGGCATCCACGCGTAAAACGAGCCGCCTGAGGGGTACGGTTCCCAGCCAATTTTGCGTGCGGCCGCAAAGAATTGGTTGCGCCGACGTTCATATAACCCGACCAGGTCACGAACGGTCTGTTGGTCACTATTTAAGGCCGCGATGGCGGCATCCTGAATCGCCGGGAAGACGCTGACGAATAAATGGTCTTGAATGAGGTTCAAGGCTTCAATCATATCTGGATTACCCGCCGCAAAGCCGACTCGCCAGCCGGCCATGTTAAAGGATTTCGACAAGGTGTACATTTCAATGCCAACATCCTTGGCGCCAGGCGTTTGTAAGAAACTGACGGGACGTTGCCCATCAAACCCAATCGCCCCGTAAGCAAAGTCGTGAACAATCCCAATCTGATGCTCATTAGCAAAGTCGACCGTATCGCGGAAAAAGTCCGGCGTGGCTACCGCACCAGTCGGGTTATTTGGATAATTCAAGTACAACAATTTCGCCGCATCAGCCACCTGTGGATCGACCTGAGAATAGTCTGGTAAGAAGTGATGTTGTTCAGTTAACCGCAATAATTCAAGTTTGACTTGGGCTAAGGTGATTCCTGACAAGTAATCGGGGTAGCCGGGGTCCGGTAAAATCATCGTATCGCCAGGGTTCAGGAGTGCAAAAGGTAATTCGACTAGTCCGATTTTACTGCCACCTAAAACGGCAATCTCAGTCTCTGGATCCAGTTGTACCCCGTATTCGCGCTGATAAAAATCTGCCGCGGCCTGTTTAAAACGCGGTAGCCCGCGAAATAGCGAATACTTATGGTCAGCTGGGTCGGCAGTCGCAGCCTGCATCGCCTTCACGACGAAGTCTGGCGTGGGCTGGTCCGGATTTCCCTGGCCTAAATTAATCACATCCGCACCCGACGCGGCTTTCGCATTGACCTTGCGAACCAAATTCGCAAAGAACTGTTTTGGTAACTGCTGTAAAATCTTGGATTCTTCAAATTTCAAACCTAGTGCTCCCCTTCTGTTAACGGCTTCAGACTAGCAACGTCAAAGGTCCCGGCAAATTCTGCCAAGTGGACCAAGTTGCGTAAGAAATCATGGGTCTTCGCTTCATAGTGATACTGCACGCCTAAATCATAAAGATAACCATTGATATAATCAACTTCCGTGGGCCGATGTTTTGAAATATCTTGATACATGGAAGGAAAATGTAGCGGATTGGTCTTGCGACTCACATAATCGATAGTCGCCCATTCTTCTTCGCGGGTATTCAACAGCGTAATGCCGGCGCGTTCACAGACATCAAAGGCTTCATCAATCAGCTGCCGTCCCAATTTCTGAGCGACCGGTGACTGAATAAATTCGCCCATTTGGATCTGAAACATCGTGCATAGCGTATTGATGACCGAGTTGAAAATCACCTTAGCGAGCAACGTTCCGAGGAAATTGGTCGTTAACGTCGGATTCAAATTGGCCGCCTGCAAGTCAGCCACGATTTGATGCGTCACTTCATCCGGTTGTTCCGTCTGATTGGCAATATTCATTGAACCGGCACCCGCTGCGCCAATAAAGTCCACATCGCCGGCCTGCTTCAAAACGGTCCCAATCAGCGCGGTTCCGCCGAGCACCTTTTCCGGTTTGAAATACTGATTGATTTTTTCGATATGGCCCATGCCATTCATGGCAGTGACCACGTACTGGTCAGCGTTGAAGAAATGCGCTGAACGCGTCAACATTTCCGCTAAGCCCATTTGCTTAGTGAAGATAATCAACACGTCCGGCGTCCCGTGGTAATCTTCTGGCGTGCTAATTCGAATCGGGACTAGGTGGCGGTTCTGTCCATCACGTGCCACGTAAACGCCGCCTTGTTTCTGAATCGTTTGGACTTGTTGGTCCCACGTATCGACAAAATCCACGTGTTGGCCAGCCTCCTGTAACAATACCCCGTACCGTAATCCCATAGCACCTGCGCCTAATACTGCATACTTCATTGAAAAAGCTTCCTTCCTAATTACGACCGTGTGTAGTGGTCTGCCAAACGGTCGCCACACCACTGAACGATCTGCACGATAACGATCAAAATAACGATGACACTAATCAAAACGCCGGTATTATAGCGATTGTAGCCATATTGAATCGCTAAATCACCGATACCGCCCACCCCAATCGTCCCGACCATGGCGGAATAGCCCAGCAAACTGATCAGGGTCAAAACGACGCCTCGAATCAAAGCTGGTAAGGCTTCTGGGAATAAGACCTCTTGAAACGTCAACCAGAAATTAGCCCCGGTCGACCGGGCAGCTTCCACGACCCCAGCATTAATATCCGCAAAGGCCCCTTCCGCCAGCCGGGCAAAAAACGGAATTGCCGCGACTGAAAGTGAGACGGCGCCTCCTAATAGCGTATATGGATCGCCCGCCACGAATTTGGCAAATGGAATCAAAACGACCATCAAAATCAAAAATGGTAATGACCGAATCGCATTGATGACAAAGCCCGCAACGCTATTGACTAGCGGATGGGGCGCAAATAACGGTTTGGCATAGTAGTAGAGTAATAAGCCAATAATCGTGCCGAAGACCACGCCGATAAAACCCGAGATGAAGACCATTTTAGCGGTATCCCATAAGGCAGTTCCTAAATTCTGTTGTAAAATCGTCCATGTCTCATTCATGTGCGTTGACCTCCTCGACGTAATCGACCCGTTGCCGAAACGCGGCAATCGCCCGTTTCACCGCTTCGGTTTGCCCCGTTAAGTACACGGCCAGCACCCCGATGGCGCGTTCCTGAATAAATTCGATGCGTCCTTGAATAATGTTGATATCCACATCCGTCGCCTTGGCGATTTCCGTGATAATCGGCGTCAGCGAGTCACTGCCACGGTAGCGTAACGCTAGTAACTGGCCTTCCTGTTGGCCGAGCTGCGCGGCGACTTTTGGCGGCAATTGGGTATCTAAGAAACGATTGACCAACCGCTGCCCCATATCCGACTGCGGTGCGGCAAATAAGTCATACGTCGCTGAATGTTCGACCAATCGGCCCGCTTCCATGACTGCCACGCGGTCAAATAAGCTCCGAGCGACTTCCAATTGGTGGGTGATAAAGACGATGGTAATGTGCAAACGTTGGTTGATGTCTTTTAGAATCTGAATGATTTCCTCGGCCGTTTCAACGTCTAAGGCACTGGTCGCTTCGTCACAGAGTAAAATATCAGGATCATTCGCCAATGCGCGGGCAATCCCGACCCGTTGCTTCTGACCACCAGAGAGTTGGCTCGGGTAGTTGTCCTGACGCTCCGCTAAGCCCACCAATGATAATAATTCGTGGATCCGAGCCGGCTGTTGCTTCTCTGGATAGCCGCCCGCGATTAATGCAAACGCGAGGTTTTGGGCAATGGTCCGATTACCAACCAAGTTGAAGTTCTGAAAGATAAAGCCAATTTTCTTGCGAATCGCTGCAATCTCTCGCCGGTTGGCCTTAGTCAGTTCCTGACCATCGACCACAACTTGTCCATGACTAGGGGCTTGCAAGTAGTTGATCGTCCGTACTAGGGTCGACTTCCCAGCACCGGATAAGCCGACGATGCCGAAAATTTCGCCTTTTTCAACCGTCAGTGACACGTCCTTGACCGCTTGGACCGTCCGCTTCTTCTGCTGAAAGGTCACATCAATATGTTTTAATTCAATCTGACTCATCCCATTGACCTCCTACTGCCACGATGCGGGCTTATCGAAATCCTTAAATTCAGATTTGGCGATGGCCTTCTTGAAAGCCGCGCTATTCAAGACTGACTTAACAGCTTTTGCAAACTTGGAATTGCGTTGACTCGTCTTAACGACGAAGACTTCCTTGTAATCTTCCTTCAATTTTTCAAGCGCCAACGCTTTGGATGGCTTCAACTTAGCATTCCAAGAATAGTTTCCGGGAATCAAGGCAATCGTCACGTTGCTCATTGATTGTGGTAATTGCGCCGCATCCAGCGTTTTAATCTTCAATTGATGCGGGTTCGAAGCGATATCAGCGGTGCTAGCTGTGGCCACGTTGATATTCTTCTTCAACGTGATCAACTTTTGAGCTGCCAGCAATTGTAAGGCCCGCGCCAAGTTAGACGGATCATTCGGTAGCGAGACGGTATCGCCGCGTTGCAAATCGCTGAGTGCGGAAATCTTTTTAGAATAGATCCCCATGCCTAGCGTGGGCGTTTCACCGATCGCTGATAGTTTCAAATGGTTCGCTTTGGCAAATGTCTTGAGATACAGCGTGTGTTGGAACAGGTTAGCGTCAATCTCACCAGAATTCAAAGCCTTGTTGGGCTGCACGTAATCGTTGAATTCCTTGGTCACGACCTTATAACCCTTCTTCTCTAGTAACGGGCCAATCACTTTGGTCGCCATATCCCCGTATGGCCCAGGCGCGACCCCAATCTTCACCGTTGTCAATTTGTTGGAACTCGCCTGAGAACCGCCACCGCGACTCAAGCCAATAATGGCGACCAATACGACTAGAATGCCGCCTAACGCTAACAACCACTTTGTATTTCTTCTCATTATCCATACCCCATCTCTTTTTTTATGCGACAACTAAAAAAGTCGCCCCGGTTATGCTTTTACATAACAAGGACGACTGTCGCCGCGGTACCACCTCAATAGCATCCAATTGGACACCAACTCATGCAGAACTAACTGCTGCGCTAACGGGCATTAACCGCGACCACTTAACATGACTGCTCACCGATCGTTCATTAAGAAAGACCATCTTCACAACGTTTACCAGATCATCTTTCAGCAGTTGATGACTCTCTGTTACCGGCGCACAATCGCTACTCATCTTTCGTGATAAGTCACATTATGAGTTTTAGATTAAAATATGTCAAGGAATTTATTAATTAAAAATGAGATCAATAATCGTATTGAACTTGACGATACGCTGAGATGACAGCACCCACAGCATTTCACGAAAATCTCCAATCGCGGCGTCAAGCCCTTACAAACTGTCCTCACTAACGACCCTAAAATACGGCAATTGAACGCAAACAGGAGGCAACGGGCCTCACTCGTCAGGCTTAAAGTACAACGCATCATGGCGTTTGCAACGGGGATTGAACGCTGCTTGACAATTGGGACAAGCCCCAGTGTGATACTGTGCAACGGTCATTCGACAACGACAATTGCCACACATCACGGCTAGCGCCTGGCGCCTGGCCGGGACAAAACGATGCGCACATAATGCATCATGGCAGCGATAGCACGCATAATATCGTTGACATTGCGAGCACCACAAGGCGGCAATGTCGGTTGCTTGATGATAGTGTTGACAGCGCCCCGCCCGGTCGAGATTTAACCCGTCAATCTGAAGCCACGACTGCCTCATGCTTCAACACCGACTTTGACCACCTCACCACTCGTAAAGGTTTGGTGATCCCCAGACGGTAATCGTAAGACCAAGCCACCATGAGCATCGATATCTTCCGCCAGTCCCGTCACGACCTGCCATCCCACTTGCAACGTGACTTGTTTGCCGAGAACGGCAGATTTAGCCCGGTACGCTGGCAAGAAGTCAGCGCTAGTATAGCGTTTCGATAGCGCTACAACTTCAGCTAATAGCGCCGCGGCTAACTGATTACGATCGACCGCCACCGTTGTATCGACGGCCTGCGCACGTGTTCGCAGTTCCTGTGGAAAATCAGTCGTCGTCAAATTCAGACCGATGCCGACAATGAAAGCCATGGTTGAACTCGACTCTAGTTCCAGACTTGCCTCGGTAATGATGCCACCGACCTTATGATGGTCCAGATAAATATCATTGACCCATTTCAGCTGAAAGTCCTTAGTTGGGTAAAATTGTTGTAACACTTTCAGCACACTCACCGAGATACCGGTGGTCAGTAGCCCGACATTAGCCAAGGCTTGCGTCGGATTGGGAATAACCACACTCAGATAGAGCCCCGTATTGGCTGGCGAGTAAAAATGACGCTCCTGTCGCCCATAGCCGGCCGTTTGCTGATCCGCCAAGAAAGCCCCGATTTGGGCGGGATGCTGGCTCAAAAATTCTTTAGCCAGCAGCTGCGTCGATGTCGTCTCGGCCACCACCTCGATCGGCCCTGGAAACTGATGTTGACCATGGACTTGAATCGCCGTCGCGTCCAACTGCTGACTACCCTGGTAACAATACCCGCGATTTTTACGACTCTCAATCTGATGGCCCTGCTTTTTGAGCGCGTTGATTGCTTTCCAGACACTCTCACGACTGCGGCCAATCTGCTGAGCCAATTGATCCCCCGATAGCCATGCCCCGGGGTGTGCCACTAATGTCATTAATACCTGTTCTTTCGTTGTCATTTTGCCACTCCTCATCTTATTCGGCGCTTTGTTCATCGCTCGACCATCAGCTTATGCTGCAACGCCAAAATCGATGACGGCCCGGACGCGCCGCGCAATCAAAACAGCTAGCGTCGCCTTAATAATATCTCCCGGAATAAAGGCCAAGTTCGATAATAAAGCAGCCGAAAGCGTCATATTGGACTGAATTGCCAGCCAGACCGCCCCGACGATGTCGACAAACGCAATACCGGCTAACCACACGATGCCAACTTCCAACCACCAGTAGCCACTCGTCGTTGCTGGCGTCAACTTCATTAACGTCCCAATCAAGACGGGCGCCAACAACCACGCCACTAGGTAGCCACCGGTTGGTCCTAAGAACACGGCCGCCCCACCGCGACCACCTGACAACAGTGGCAATCCTAATGCCACTAAACCCAGGAACAATGCCACGGCAATCGTGCCATATTTGCGACCCAATAATTCAGCCGCCAAGAAAATCCCCATATTTTGCAGCACGATTGGCACCGGGATAATCCCCACCGGAATCCCCGGAAAGAACCCCAGAACAATGATTAGCGCCGTTACCATCGCCGTCTGCGTCAAATGTTTGACTGTCTGTTGATTTGTCATACCTGCACCCCTAGTTAATCAATTTAACCGCTATTATGCACCAATAGTAACCTTAAATCAATAGTATGGGTTACTATTTTGATACGTGCTATTCAAATTAACATGCAACATGACTAGAACGTGGCAGTTCTTCAGGTCAAAAGCAGCCAGCTGAGAACCGCTGGAAACAAAGCGAGTTAGCGTAAACGTGCAGTGCTAGGATCGTCCTACGCCGGCTTTCAGGCATTCTGGGCAATGGCCGGAACGTGGTGGACACAGATTTAAGCCGACAGCCCACGTCTTAAATACTGGTCTTTCACTAACCAAGCACAAAACGCTTGCTAAGTGAAATTTCACCACTGGGCCTTGCCCAGAATACCTTCCAGCCGGGATTCTATTCGAAAGGCAGACATGTGCGTACCCAACTTTTTTGTGAATTGGTCGTTGATTCTTAGAAACCAGTTATTTTGGTATTTAACTGTAAGACTTGTCTCTGAAAATGGCCAAGTCAGCATACTCATGTTTTGCTTTCGGAGTCAGTAACATTCCAGAACATGAGTCGCATCATCTTTAGCCGCCTGAAATGAAAAAAGTCCGGAATGCTCAAAGAATGGAAATTAGGGAATAGTACTTAGACAAGCGCCTCAGTATACAAATGCTATAACTCACCATCGATAACGATTCAGAAAGGTATTCCTGAAAGACCAGTTACCTAATATTCAGTGGTCAATTGTACCCAGATAGGTGGCCGTTCATCTGCCATTCGAACGGGTTCCCGACTGTAGGGGCTGGCGGACAATGCTCAAGGGCGAAGTTCCTCTTGTCCGGGTGGTCTTCCCGGGCTAGAAGAAGACTCGTATTTGAAATTGCGCAGTGGTTCTCTGCGTGAGTTCAAATCGATGTCCGCCCTGTTCCAGCGTTGTCAGCCGGCCCCGGAAGTCGGAGTAAGGAGATCATCGCTGACGAACAGTAATCCAAACAACTGTTCATAAAAATCAGTCGACCAAAGCTCGTTGTCTGGCCGACTGATTAACTAATTGTTCGTCTCAAATGATTTGCTCACCGCAATTGCAATGACTTGCCACGGCTAGGCTTGGCGTACATCTGCGGTTAAATCGATGATTTCGTCAAATAAGGGTTTGGTCTGCTGATGCAGATTATGGGTCACCATGATTACCGTCTTATTCGACTGTTGTAGAATATTCGTTTCCACGCGTAATGCGGTTTCCAGATCCAACGCAGAGGTGATTTCATCTAATAACAAGATTGGTCGATCACTTAATAACATTCTCGCCATCGCCACCCGTTGCATCTGACCACCGGACAAATTAGCGCCACCATGTCGTAATTGCGTCGCGAATCCATCTGGTAGCTCGTCGACAAATTCATCGATACCGCAGATCCGGCAAACCGCGGCGAACGTTTGGTCATCGACCGTCCGTCCCATTAAGATGTTCTCCCGTAAATCCCCGGTAAAGATATAGGGATGCTGGTCTACATATAACATTTGCGCTTGAATCTGGCTTTCTGGTAACTGACGATAATCTTGACCATCAATCGTCAAAGTCCCTTGATAATCCGTATACATGCCAAAAATCAAATTCAAAATTGTCGTTTTTCCAAACCCAGATGGCGCAACCAAAGCATACTTATGATTCTTTTCAAGCCGTAAATTAAGCTTCCGCAGTGTTGGGGTGCTTTGATTATCATATGTAAAAGTCACGTCATCAAAATCAATGGCTTGTTGGAAATTCGTCAAGTTAGCCGTTGGTTGGGTTGTTGCTTGAGATGTCGCTTGGGTTGCTGAATTGCTTGAAGCTAGCCGAAACTTCTTAATAATGGGTTTAACCGTCCGCAAGCCTACAATCGCAAAACTCAAAGCCGTTAAGTTACCAAAAATCACCCCGGCCAATGACGAGCACGTGATGATACTCCCCACCTTCATGACGCCGCTGAGAGCCAACCAACCAGCTAGGACACCAATCGCGGCTTGACTCAGAAAGCTGATCCAATTAATCAGCCCATTATTCTCTGCCTTAGCAGTCACAAAAGCGACCTTGTGCTTACCAAACCGCTTAGATGCATGCTGAACACGCTGGTTAATCAAATGTTTTTGCCCCAAAATATAGAGCGCATTGTATCCATCAAAGGTATCCGTCATGGTTTCCGTCAGTTGTTCATTAGCTTGACTATATGATTTCGATTCGCGTTCAAGCTTGGCTTGTAATATTTTAGGGCCTAGAATCATCAACGCCGCCAAGATAAGCGTCAGAATCAGGAGGCTATAATGGTATTTGACAATCATAATGGCATTAATCAATACAGCTGTCATCGTCTGCATTGCATCAAAGACATTCTCAAATCCTTGTTCATCAATAATGGTTAGATCATTAGTCATCCACGAGACGTACTTACCCGTATCGTTTTCTTTGACCTGCGCATACTGCAATCCATTAATCGAATCTGCAATATCGTTCCGTAATTCTGCTTCCATCGTTTGTTTTAACCGTTCGCGAAAATAATCATTGATGGGAATACAAATTGCAAATAGCGTAATGGCACTGAACGCGATGATCATGTCACGAATAAACGTTTGAAAATCACGATTAGCAATTGCCGTAATCGCATTCCCAAAGTAGATGCTATCGATCATCTGAAATCCCATCCAAAACACACCTAATATCAATAACCCCAAAACCGCTAACTTGTGCCGAAATAAATACGAATAAATAGGCATAAACTCCTCCTCAAAAAACAGCTATCGTCCAACCTCGTGCCACATAGTAATTAGTTATTCATTCAGTTCCACAGAAATCTGATTGAACAGAACCAGCATGATTGCCGCAATCAAGTAAAATGCGCCGCCGACCAGCAAGACACTAGTCACCCCGAACACGCCAATCAACACGGGAATCCCTAGTAGCCCAATTGGCTGTGACAAGTTCATCAGCGCAAAGTAGCTGTTAAAAATAACCCCTAATTTCGCTTGTGGCACCTTATTTTGAATAATTGTCTTCGATGAAATATTGAAGAACGGAATGACGATTCCCAATCCAGCTAGCCCCAGTAGCGCCACTGGTAACGAATGGGCACTCCCGAAGATGGCCAAGGTGACTGGCACTAACAGCAACGACGTTTGAATCAAGCGACTCATCGGGAATTTGGTGCACAGGAACTTATACGTTAATGACCCAATTAAGAATCCCAGTGAATAAAATGATTCCAGTAGCCCAGTCGTTTTGGCATTGTCAAAAATCTGATAGGCCACTTGGGTCAGATAAACATTCATCGGTGCCAGTAAAATATTAAACAGGATTGCTGAAAAATAGACGGGAACGATATAAGGAAACATCGACAAAAAATCTTTAACGATCTTAAAACTATTCCACATTGAGGTAGATTGGGCCGCAGTTGCTGCAACGCCATCCGTAGCCGTGTTGGTGGGTGGGATATGTAAAAACATCAACAGCACCATCACTACTATGTACGAGACAAAATCAAACAAAAACAATGCTGTAAATGGTAAAAAGCTGATGAAATAGGTGACGATAATTCCCGAGAAAAGATTAGCGGCAGTCATGGCACCACTGATTGACGCATTGATATCATTAAAATCTGACTTATCAAATAAATACACGGTCACCTTAGTAATACATGGCGCATAGATGTCAGAAATCACTGAATACACCACCGCCAACGCGACCAATAAGACGAATGAATGCACTTGGAAATAGTCCATGGCGGCCACACACAGAATTGCCAGGGCCGCTAAGAAGCTAGAGACCAGCAATAAACGTTTTTCATCACGCCTCGAGTCAATCAGATAACCAATCGGCGTTGCAAGGACCACTTGCGGAATAAACAAGAAGAACGAGTAAATTCCGACGTAGATCGCATTCTTGTACCAAGTCGTGACTAAGATAATTAAGGCAATTCGGGAAAATGCCGTGCCAAAATTATTGATAAACTGACTAACTAGGATAATTCTTTTGTTGCTCATTTAGTCGTCCTCCTTTCTAAGATGACCTACTAAATCCGATAACGAAAATCCTCAGAAAAGCACGTTACCAACGCGTGACTTTCATAATTACTGAGGCCCCACACCAAGAATCAGGTCAATCCGCTGATGCTATTCTGAAAGTTCAGACTCTCAAATAAAGAGCCTGCTTGTACACCACTCCTTTTAGCGTTAGATGTGATTATAATAGCACTAAACACATCATAATCAAATAATATTTTAATCTAATTGCAATTTTTCTTATCGTTTGCCCGCACATCTACTTATCATAGCGGTCAGGTTAGTAGGTATTAGCCGCAAAGTAAGTGCACACCCGGTAACCAAGTGACAGCAGTTTGCCGGTCATTTCAACACACATTATTGTCCCAATTCTTTTAGCCAACACGTCAAAATTCAAGTTAATTAGCGCAAAAAAACAACCAGGACCTGCCATCGTATGATGACCCATCCTGGTTGTGATTAACATTTCACAGTTAACTTACTGTGATGCCCTGCTTATTCTTCTTTAGGAATCCGTTTTTCAACATGATATTGCCGTGCCTCTGGTCGTGGCGTATCCGCTGAAAGGAGATCATCCGCATAAAACACTGAATAGCCATGGTCCTGTTCTAGTGGTCGCGCAATCATTAGGCCGCGTTTACGACCATGGCGGGCATTATAAATGTCCGCGCTACGCAGCGCTTCATTGTAATCGTGGGATTCTGAAATTGCGTCGCCGGGATTAAATAAGACATTTTCATCCATATACCGTCAGCCCCTTTCTGAGTATCTTAATTATACACGCTGGCACCATGCCAAAGAAAGTTTAAAGATTGATGTCGACGTTATAAGTTAATTTGGATAGCGTCAACCCTTTTGTGACCAGTTGTCCAATCAAAGCTTGGGCCTTTTCACGCATCTTAGCGACCATCACTTTGTCTTGTTCCGTTAAGAAGGCCGTCAATTCGTCCCCAGACAACTTAGCAGCCTGCTTGTCCGTTTCAGCGACAAATTGACCTAGTTCGATACGGCATTCCTTCAAATAGTCGATGTCATCTTGAACAAAGTCAGCGTAGTGTGATTCAACGATCATCGACAACGTCCGATACAACCAGTAGGCACTCTTCATATCGTGCTTCAACGGCGTATTAGCGAAGCTTGGGTCAGTTTCAGTCACGTTGGCATGGAATGGAAGATACGGTGCAAACGCGGGTACCCCAAAGGTCATCCACATAATGGCGCTTTGTTCTTCAGGGACATCGTTACGAATCTGCATCACGTGCGAATTTTGGGTCCGATTCATTGAAATTGGGCGGAATTTCTTCGCTTCTGGCGTATTTAAGAACGGATCATACTTCGTCTCGTTGTAGTGAGACCCTAGCACGAATTCGACATCCGCCACTGAGATTTTCTTAGCAGCATGACAAATAAATGGCAGTTCACTCGATTGTGGATCCTGTTCGATTTCAGGATTGAAGTACCGTTGGCCATACCAGACCCGTGGCGTATTGTAGTGACGGTCCTTTTCATTGTCGGTCCCAAAAATATGCCGGAAATTGAAGCCTTCCTTATCAGGATTCAAATGGTGTTCTTCGACAAATTCTTGAATACCATCTGACCACATGAAGTTATCAGGATCATCAAAATCCACCCACTGAATCGCCACTTGATTGGCAGCAACAGCGTAAGCATCGTCTGGAATCCGTTGTGCGACCCAATGGTGACCAGTCACGATTTCCATATACCACACATCGTCTTTATCATTGAACAAGACGCCGTTACCTTCTGGTGAGCCATACTTGGCAATTAATTGGCCCAAATATTCGACCCCGCCTCGCGCTGAATCGATGAATGGCGTGACCATCGTTGGGAGGGAATCTTCCGCTAAGCCATTGGGCACAAAGGGGTCGAAGGTCAACGTATGTTCATTTCCGTAGACACTTTCAGTTGCCGATACCCCCACGTTTTTCTCATTAAACCCGTTTTCTTCAAAGATCCCTTTTTCTGCAACTTCAATATTAGGTACCGCTTGATAACGGTAGCCATCCGCTGGAAGTGGCGCAGTAAAGCCGTTCTTACCGGACGTTAACGTCTCGTGGCGACCGTGAACGGCGGGGTGAACAATGAACTTTTGCGGGGTAATCGGCATAAACGTATCATCGTTACGGGCAATCATCGTTGATCCGTCAACTGAGGCCTTTTTCCCGACTAAAATGGTGGTACAAGCTTGTTCGTACATCAGCATATCTCTCCTGTCTTTTATTATCGATTATCAATACCAATGATACACGCTCTGCGCGAAAAAACCACCATTGCGGAAGCGCTGACAACTAAATTTGACTGGATTTTAAGGTCTGACGGTGGTTGCTGGGGCCAGGCCGCTTAGTGTACCGAAATATTTAGGCGCCATACTTGTTTGTTGAAGTAAAAAAATAACGAGGCAGGCTGAGTTTCCTACCTCGTTATCAATGACTTGCTTCAACTTGCAACGCCATACCCATCACTGTCGATCACTTTCTGCCAACATTTGAAGCGTTTTGGCATACTTCTTTTTAGCATACGCCACCGCTGCCCAGAACTCGGAATCAGACATTTTCTTTATCGGCTCTTCAGCCCGCGTGAGCGCTAATTTATTATCTGCTGTCAGTTCCAATTCAACTTGACTGCCAGCAGTTAACTGCAACCGTTCCGCCATTTCAGCTGGAATGGTCACGGCTAATCCGTCATCTACTTTAATTATTTTGCTGTCTTTCATGTTGCTACACCTTTCGTTAGATGATAATCGTTTGATACTCAGAAAAAACGGCTACCACAACTTATTGGTCACTCGCTGCCAACATTTGCAGCGCTTTGCCGTATTTTTGCATGGCATGTTCAACCGCCGCCACGTACTTGGGATCAGTCGGCGTCAACGGCGATTCTTGCGCCCGCGTGAGCGTCAATTTATGATTCGCTGTCAGTTCCAGTTCAACTTGACTGCCGGCAGTTAACTGCAACCGTTTCGCCATTTCAGCTGGAACGGTCACGGCTAATCCATCATCTACTTTAATTACTTTGCTGTCTTTCATGCGACCTCACCTTCCATTGAACGATGACCGGTTAATACTCAGAAAATCTGAATGCTTTAGTTTTACCATATTTTGACCGTTTTTATAACTAATTTGTCTCACTATTTTATAAAAAGTCATCGACATTCAAAGTAGTCATCCGTTTAACGGCCATCATTCTAGGTGTTCACGACCGACTGGGCTGAGCGGCTGTAATTCCGGGTCGGTGGCCATATCGTGCTGGTAATCATAATTCTGCCAATCTGGGTCACTAAAAATATTTGGCCGGCCACTGGGCTCAACCGTATTGGCTGATTCCCGATGCCCTTTAAAACGTCCTGTTAATCGCTGCACGAAGGCAATGATCGTCGTCAGAATCCATCTGCTGAGCGCTTTCGCCCATATCAACAATTTACTCATTCGTTATCACCTTTCTCACTGCTGCATGACACTGTGCTTCAATCTGGGTGAGCCAAACGTCCAAGCCTGCCAAGACGCCAAGCATTGCAGCTCATCCCACTTCAAATGACCACCACTATTACACCTGATTTTGTCCTAAATTGCGAGAAAAATCTCCCGTCCACGACTTTTTCAACGATTACGTTAGTCACAAGTCGCCATACTGATAATTATTTGCCAGTCCAATTTAATTTCGTAAATTTGTTTGTACAAATTAATGTGACTAACGCTAAGTGGCCGACACAACTCGCCATAATCAGCACCACGACTGCATTTACCCCCATCGATTGCCATAATAATCCACGTCAAAAAGAACCATATTAGTTATCGTATTCCATAAATCTTTTCGTAATCTAATCAATAATTCTTAAATTTGAAAAATCGTCATCACATTTTCTTCACAATTCGTTGTTATGATGTACTCATAGCAATTAAGGATCCCCCTCCAAGATTGCTACTATAATAATTAACATTCTTTTCATTTACTCCTCCAAAGTAATGAAATCCGTCAAAGCGTAACAACTTTGACAGCTTGGTGAGCGGCATGTGAACGTCCCCCCGCTTATATGAATAAACGCTCATCAAGTTATCAGCATATGATTCCCCGTCGTATGCTGACCTACTCCTTTTGACCTTCGTATTCCCGTACGAAGGTTTTTTTGTGCCCAATCACGGTGCGGCCATAATAGGTGGCCTTGATTGGCAGCTTGCCGCGAGACACCTTTTTCATTGGTATGTCGCATATTATTTCTCGCATCATCCGAAGTAACACGACCTAGCGTCGCACTGTTCGCTGGGGGATTACAAGTCGCACCCCTATCAATCTCACTGAAAACAGCTTATAATTTAATTATCATCACATTAAAGGTGGGTCATCTATGCAAGAGGGATACTTAGATCAGCGCTTAATCGGCCAGCGCTTCATTCTCAAACCGACCGATTTAACCGATGGCGTCGCATTCTATGGCATCTTTTACCATTTGCACGCCGCAACGCCGCTTCACGCTGGCGATACCGTCGAAATTACGGCGGTCAGCGCGCACGGCTTAACGGTAACGATCGTCGCGCCACAACAATAGGGGGATTTTATTATGGTAGGCATCATCGTTGCAATCATCATCATTTGCTTAGTCATTCTGATTCTCGCCGCATCCATCCGCATCATTACGCAACCTAATCAAGGGGTCGTTTTGACTTTTGGGAAATTCGAGCGGGTACTCAGTTCTGGCTTCCACTTCATCAAGCCATTCATTTCACGCATCATCACCGTCAACACCGCGCAAACGCCGGTCGACCTGAATCAACAAGTCGTGATTACGAAGGATAACGCCGAAATCTCGGTTAAAATCTCACTCAAATACCACGTCACTAATATTGAAGATTTCGTCTTCAAAAACGAAGACTCGGTCCGCAGTATGATTCAAGATACGCGGGCGGCATTGCGGGGTATCATTGGGAATAAAGAATTAAACGAGGTTTTGAACGGGACGCAGGAAATCAACGCTGCCCTGTTCAAAGAAATCTCATCCGTGACTGCCGGTTATGGGCTGAACGTTGACCGGGTCAACATCGATTCCGTCAACCCCTCCGCTGACATTCAAGCTTCAATGAACAAGCTGTTGCAAGCCACCCGGGAACGGGACGCGACCATCGCCACCGCTGAAGGGAAGAGTAAGTCGATCACGCTGGAAAACGAAGCCAATAACCGCGCGTTATTAGCGACGAACAAGGCGCAAAACGAAGCACTGGTGAACAGCGCTAAAGCGAAGGCTACCGCGGTCCAGACTGAGGCCGACGCCGATGCTTATCGGACCCGCATTTTGAACGAAGCCCTGGCCCAGTCGTCAGAAAACTACTTCATCTTCCAAAACACCGAGGCCGTCAAAGCCTTAGCGGACGGTTCCGCTAACACGGTCGTCTTGCCAAACCAGACTTTAGATAGCTTAGGCTTGATTCCCGCACTCACCAAAGTCGGTAAATCCACGAAGTAATTGAATTTTTTATCACCTGTTTAACTTAGAAGTCCTCAAATGGCGTACTGCCACTTGAGGATTTTTTTGACTTATCAAACGATTAGCAGCACCACCATACTTCGTCAAACTGGTTATTATCAATTTTGTAAACCTTTCCGTTAGGTTTCGTCGGTCAATTAGGTTAGAATTAGGTTGTGCAAAACCATACTTAGAGGTGTTAATATTGAATCAATCTTGGCAAACTGCTTGGCCAGAGCGGATTAGTTACGGGCTTAGCGATGCCGCGGATAACTTAGTCTTTCAGATGATGACCACTTACTTACTATTCTTCTACACGGATGTCTACGGACTTTCGACTAGTGCCGCCGCGATTTTATTTGTCGTTGCGCGCTTGGCCGATGTCGTCGAAAGTTTGATTATCGGTGTCATGATTGACCATACCCATTCGCGCTTCGGTAAAAGTCGCCCATTTTTCTTATGGTACGCATTACCCTACGTCCTGTTTGCAGTCCTGACCTTCGTCACCCCTGACTTTGGTGCGACTGGTAAACTCGTGTGGGCGTATGTCACCTACCTCGGATTAGGCTTCTTTTATACTGCCGTTAACTTACCGATCACATCCATCTTACCGGCACTCTCGAAAAACGAGCGTGAATTGACACTGCTTGGCGTGATTCGTCAATTTTTCGGCAGTAGTGTCCAGATTATCGTTGCCGTCTTTACCTTACCGCTAGTGGCATTATTCGGTCAGGGCAACCAGCAACGGGGCTTTTTACTCACCATCGTCTTATTCGGCATCATTTCATTAGTGCTGATACTGAACACGTTCTTCCAAGTTAAAGAACGCTTTAGTCAGCCAGAGCGCCCACATCAATCACTCAGTGCGGTCTGGGGTATGCTCAAACAAAACCAACCCTGGTTTATTTTATCGAGCGTTATTTTGCTCTACTGGCTAACGACTGCGATCAAGAACCAGACGACCATTTACTACTTCAAATACCTGATTCAACGCGAAGACTTGGTTCCAGTCGTTAACGGCTTCACGTTTGCGTCACTGATTGGCGTGATTCTGATTGTTCGACTCGCGAACCACCACGGCAAGAAGAATACCATGTTGGCCGGTATCGCGATTGCGGCTGTGGGCCAACTCATTCTCGGACTCGGAACAGCCATCAATCAGTTGACGCTCGTCTTCGGTGGCACCCTCATCAATGCCGTGGGTAACGGGCTCATTATTGGGCTAGTCTCCATCATGATTGCCGACACGATTCGTTACGGTACCGCCCTAGGCATTCAAGCAGAAGGCATCTTAGCCTCTACCGATGACTTTGGCGTAAACGTCGGCTTAGGTCTGGGCGGCTTAGTTACTGCCGGTCTCTTTCATCTGAGCGGCTACACCGCCAACCACGCGCAAAACATCGCCACGCAACACATGATTACATTGAACTACGCTTGGCTCCCGCTGTTACTCTACGTCATTATGTTCCTCGTTTTGATTTTCTATAATGAACGCCAATTACAAGACGCAATTGACGCTTAAAAAACATGAGGTCCGTCTCCACTTAGTTGGGTTGCGGACCTCATGTTTTTGGTTGAGTGGTTTTCAAGCACTGTGCTAGTTCTTAAGTTCAAAATCAACCAGCTTAGAAACGCTGGAAACAGAGCGAATTAATGTAAACCTGCAGTCATGGATTCGTCCTGCTCCGGCTTCCAGGCATTCTGGCTAGCTTCCCGGCCAATCCGAACATCACATCATACCATCTAAACGTCTCACCGCTAAATATTCAATAAGTTGGCCAACCATAATAGCAATTGCACCAATCCCGAGTATCCGGTCTAACGGTACCAGCATAGGCGTGGGCATCCACAATAGAATCACCAATAAAATAGCAATCAGTATAATCAAGCCTTCATAGTAAGCTTTCGTAATCTGACCAGCTCTAAGTTTAAGCTGCTGCCAGCGCTCGTCATTGTGATAAATCCTTTTGAGCTTACTCATCCTACCCAATACATATAAATAACTCACCAACACAACCAGTATGATACTCATTAATCCAACTTGTTCCATACAGATTTCACCCCCGGTAAAAAACGTCTTCAATCTGACAATCAAAAACTGCCGCAATCTTGAAGGCTAACTCCAATGATGGATAGTATTTAGCCTTTTCGATTGAAATAACCGCTTGCCGTGAGATATCCAAACGCCCAGCAAGTTCGGCCTGAGTCTAATCCCGTTCGGCTCGTAATACTTTGATTTTATTATGAATCACAGGTAATGCCTTCTTTACAAAAAGTAATGTTTACTTTACATCACAAGTATAACAAGACTCACGTTCTCAGTACAGCTCGTCTCAGCAATATTTTAATGAACTGGGTTACGGCTGCCCAAAATAAAATCCATAATCATCGAATCCATAAACTAATCACTATACCAACCCCAAAAAAACGCATGAAAAAAGCCGGCTC
>NZ_JAGYGS010000003.1:0-135808 GCF_018991185.1 Lactiplantibacillus sp. 7.2.4 | reverse complement strand
ATTCGTCATTAACGTGTAACGTTTTTTTCTAATGAAATTAATTATAAGCAATTTATGAGTTGTGTTCTCGGAGCGCCTTCAAGCGGTCCCAGTAGACCCCCTCGATAACGTGCCGGATACGTTCTTTATCGGCCTGTGTCCAATCCATAATACCGTATCCCATAGGAATGTTTGATTGGAGTAATTGGTCGAGGTCAATGCGATTAGTGGTACTGCTCCACGGAGAAAGATTGCTAGCATGTAACTCAGTGTTAGTTGTGGCATAAAGTGATGAGACAGGGATTTTGAGGACGGCCGCAATGTTAGCGATGTCGTCGGCACTGGGGGTCGAATAGCCCCGTTCGTAATTAGAGATGACTTGTGCGGATAGTCCAACGTGGTCTCCGAGTTCGACCTGAGTAAAGTGATGCGCTTTACGGAATTCTTTAATTCTTTCACCAATACTTGCCACAAAATGCACCCCTTTAAATGGTTTTATAGAGATACTAATTCATCTAACGGTAAATGTTATCAAACTAACGGAATTATTTATTTTTAGGTTTAAATATAACGTAATCCGTTATATAATGACTTTAATAACTTGCCATTAGAACATTGTTTAATTTGTGACACTTAGTTTGGACGGGGAGGTAGCCTGGTGTCATCTCAGTTATTTTCGATGGTGAAGAAAAGCCAACTAGCACGATTGACGTGTTGTTGGCTCGATGAGTTTCTATTTTGGAGAACTAATTGAAAAGGGGTATGTAGGACATGAAGAGTAGTAAAGTGATTTCCACGACAGCGTTAGTACTTGGTGGATTGATGGTTACCACGAGTAATCAGATGACGGCGCACGCGGATACGGAGGGGCAGGCAACTACGAATCAAGTGGTGTCTCCACAATCAGCTAGCACACCACAAGCGAGTCAAGCAGTTACTAGTTATACAGCAAGTCAAGCAACGGTGGCCAGTCAAGCCGCGAGTCAGTCGGCAACGGCAACTCAATCGTATGCAAGCCAACTTGAAAATGACCCTGCTAAGACAGCAGAACAAGAACAACAAGCTGCTAAGGATAAGCAAACTGCTTCTAATGCTAAAGCTGATCAAGCTCTGAATGATGCTAAGTCTACAGCTTCGAACGTTCAATCTCAAGCCGTTCAACAAGCTCATTCAGATAAGGAAACTGCTGATAAGCAAGCTGCTAATGATAAGGATTCTGCTACTAAACAAGCTCAATCTGGTAAGGTTGATGGGAAATATGCTCAGGCTGTGAAAGATGCTCAAAATCAATTAACTGCTGATACAAATACAGTTAATCAAGCTAACCAAAATAAGACGACTGCTTATGTTGCTACCCCAGCAACTTCTACTGCTGACTCACTAATTGGTCAACATGATATTCAAAGTGAAAAGAATTTACCTACAAAAATTACAGATCCTAATCTTCCAAATAATATTGCTAATAATCCGGAAGCTGATGCCATTGGTTATTATGGCTATACTTTAAATGATGATACTTCAGAAAAAATCAATGGAAAATTAACTGATTCACAACAAAATGAATTAGCTGATTATGCAATTACTTTAATTAATTCATGGCGTAAAACTCAAGGATTAAATCCTACCCAATGGACTCAACAATCGCAAGATGCTGCTATTGAAGTAACTCGTTTACGTGAAAATGTGAAAATCGGATTTAACCATAATTTTCAAGTGAGTTCAGTTATGGGCCAAGTTGAATTAATTGCCAATAAATATGGGTTAACGAAATCTATGGAAAATTTGGTTGCTGCAACTGTACTTGACAACGATAATTTGACTATGAATAAATTAAAAGCAATTATTCTTAACCATATTACTGCCATGATTTATCAAGATGCTCATTCTAAATGGGGACATAAGACTACGTTCATTAATGCTAAGTATTTTGGATTTGGAGTTCAATATAATACCAATGCTACTGATGGAGGTGTTCTCCCTTATGTATTTGTGTACGATACTTTTGACAAGAACGACGATTCTTCAATTACACAAACAGTATTAACTCCAACTTCAGCTCAAACAATTGAAGCTTCACGTACTAGTGGTGGAGCAACTAAAGCACAATTACAAGCTGTAGAAAATGATAAGGTAACTCTTGCTAATGCACAAAAGGCTTTGACAGATGCTACTAACGCTGCCAATCAGTCAATTGCACCTCAATTAGCGAATATCAATGACACCTATGAAAAAACTTTACGTGCCAACTCAGCAGAATATCAGACTCGTTTGTCAACTGCCGATAATGTTTATAAGCAAGCAATTGCATCTGCTGAACAGAATTATTCAAATGCATTAGCTAAGAATGCTGCTAATGAAACTGCTAAGATTCAACAAGCTCAATCTGCTTACAATACTGCTGTTGCTAAAGCTACGGCAACTCATGATGCTGCAATTAAGCAAGCTCAACAAACGTATGATGCTGAATATGCTGCAGCTTATGATGAAACACCAGCTGAACGAACTGCACGTCATGCTAAGATGTTGGCTGCATTTAAAGCCAATGAAGCGACAAAATTGGCTAACTTGAAAGCACAACAAGCGACTGATCTTAAGAACTTCAAAGCTCAACAAACGGCTATGAGTAAAGCTGCCGACCAAGTAAAGGCCGGAACTCATTCAACAACAATCAAGACAAACACGAAGCAACCGAATACGCACACTGCTAAGCAAACGCCTCAGGCAGCAACGGACGCCGTTTCAATCAAGTCCGGTACTGTCGGTGAACAGGAAACGGATGCGCCGGTTCTACTACATCAAGGTACGCCGGAACACACAGTTAGCGTATTGGTCCCAACTGTTAAGTCAGTCCAACGGCATGGCGAAACACCAGATCAACCATCTGGACAGGCTAAGTTAACGTTACCGCAAACCAACGAATCAAGTGTCGCACCGATTAGCTTGATTGGTGTGGCCCTGCTTGGCCTATTAGGGCTCAGCTATCGCGGCCTACGACGGAAAGTACGGTAGGTAGAGACGGAACAGATGTCGTCGAAAGATTAAATAAGACTATTTAAGGCTAGCAAAGATTGGCTTTGGCTAAATATTTGCTAGCTATTATTATGGTCAGCGATAGTATGGGAGCGTTAAGTGATATGTTGAATAGGCACCAGAATACAAGGGTAACCTCATTGGAAATTGTATTTTTCTGTGTTTTAGCAGTGTTATTAAGTTTGACGTTGTATTCAAGCCCGATTGCGAAGCTTTTACCGACGCATGACCAATCTATGTTTGTTTATTTTGGGAATGCGATTGATGCCGGTAAGATTCCTTACGTTGATATGTTTGATCACAAGGGGCCAATCTTGTGGTTGATTAATGCGTTAGGTTGGCTTCGATTAGGCCCGGTTCGGGTACTTTGGTTGATTGAGATAGCGGTTATAACGATTAGTTGTATTTATATGTTCAAGTTAAGTTTGTATTTTGCCAACCGGGCGACAAGTTTAGTCGCGACTCTGGTTGGTCTGTTAATGCTGATGAGATTCTCAATTGGTGGCAATATCTCTGAAGAATATGCACTTCCTTGTATCGCCATGACGCTTTATTTGATGCTGAGTTATCTTACAGGGGAAGAAGCGCGAGTATGGCCTTTTGTGATTTTTGGCCTGACGGGTACCGCGGTGTTTTTCATTCGGCCTAATATGGTGGGGCTGTGGGTCGTGAGTGTCATTACGGTAATTGTGGTAGAGGTTGGCAAGCGCCGATGGTCACGACTCTTGCGTCTTGCAATGGCCACACTAATAGGTGCTTTGATTATTATTGTGCCACTCTTACTTTACGGTCTGCTCACGCACTCGCTCGCTGAAATGATTTACGGAACCATCACATTCAATTTGAGATATGTTGCTGCCGAAAATAAAGTTTCGATATTGAAAATGCTGATTTTTGTTGCGGGTACTTTCTTCATGTATGGTGCCATCATTCCGCAAATTTATTTGATTGTTAAGGCAGTCCGCCACCCACGGCAACGATTAATTTGGTGGTTTTTGGTGGCTGTGGGGATCGTTAATGCTATGACGGTGATTGTGTCACGTCGAATGTATAGTCATTACTTGATTACTCAAATTCCAATTGCAGTGATTGGTTTGGCGGTTCTCATCAGGGATGCAAACGCATGGCTCAGTACGAAACGTCATTGGCAGCAGAACATGATGACGGCATTAATGATATGGCTTGTTATTGGTGGTTTGGGCCCCATACTCGGTATTGGCGAGTTTGCACATAAATCGATTCAACTCTCACGAACCAGACCAATCAGTAATCAGGAGAGATTGATTGCCGCCTATATTCGAAAGCATACATCATCGAAAGATACGATTTATGCGTGGCGTTATGATGCAAATATTTATAATTTGAGTGGTCGTTTTGCCAATAATCCCTATTTCACGTTACCTTCAATCCATTTAGCGAACTATCCCACGATTGAACACCGATTAGTAATGGCGTTTACGAGCGACCAACCTGCCTATTTTATTGCGAAAAGGAGTCTGTTCGTAAAGCCAGCTCAATCTGATGCGGAAAAGCAGATTAGGAAAATCATACAAAGTGATTACCAGGCCATTAATATTCGTGGAACAGATGGCACTTTTAAAGTGTTCCGACTTAAATAGAACATCAATAAGAATCTGAAATCACGAACGCTGCATTCAATCGGGCTTAGATGAGTCAGCTTGCGATGATAGTAATAAATAAGTTAGCGTATTTTGTTAGGAGAGCGTGGTTGGCACTTTAATTAGAATTGCGGACGGGCATGGTATGTCGCTCGTTATGAAATGAGTGTGAGTTAAGGAGGCCAGGGCGGCTAAACGCAAGCAAAAAGAGTAGCCGACTGAATAATTAGATGATGAGTAAGAAAAAGATCGATTTTAATATGTATTGGTATTTGTTAGCGGTAGTGGTAATCAGTATTTTTATTACATTGCCGCAACTCTACCACCATGTCACAATTATTGGTACGGATAGTCTGTTTCACTATAACCGCTTTTATGATGTTGCGATGCAAATTAAGCATCATAATTTTTCATATTTTATGCAGTTGTATGGTTTCTTAAACTCTGGAAGAATAGTCACAGCGGTTTATAGTCCCGGGATAACCTATCTTTTGGGTGGACTGTTATTAGTCTGTGGGAGTTTTTTCAGGTTTGCAATCGTGACGCGGCTATTGTTTTTTATTTTAGCGGCACTGTCAATGAACAGTGCACTAAAAATAATGCGCGTCAAAAATAGTGTTTTAGTTCAATTGGTCTCGGTGCTTTATGCATTTACCCCAGCGATTAATAGTTGGGGAATGGCACAAAATTTTTCTGGCATTGGTGCAATCTGTCTACCATTAATCTTTGGTTGTGGCGTACGGATGCTCAAGCGGCCCGAACATCCTATTAGTTGGTTACAATTAGGCGGAATTATGGCAATCGTGCTACAGACGCATCTGGCTACTGCAATTCAATCGATAGTCATTCTAATTTTTTATGCAGTCTTAGCCTTGATCATTAATCCGAAAAGTAGATGGAAATTGGTTAAAAATGGCATTGCGGCGGCGCTTCTTTGTATTGGTTTGTCGCTTAATATTATTGCTGGCATGCTAGAGTTATATGTCGACAACATCATTGTGCCAGTTGTGGCGTTTGACCTTAAGAGTGGCAAAGGAATTTATCACTTGCTGTATCTGAGTGATGGTGGCTGGGTAAACTTGTTTTTTATTCTGATCGTGTTGGTAATCATGTTGAGCGGTTTTAAGCGTCTCTCCATAGAGACTAAAGCTACTGGTCTTCTTTCGGTAGTTTTGTTCTTATTTGCTACGGCAATGATTGTCGATTGGCCAACGGTTATGGCAAGTAATCCCATTCTCAATAATACGCTACAATTTCCGGGAAGGCTGAAGGGACCAGCTATCACAGCAGCGTTAATAACAATTGCAAGTGTCGATAGTAGCTATTTCAGTGGTCGGGTCAGACGCTATAGCAAGCCAGCCTTGGTGGGTGTATTGGCTTTGTTTGCTTTCACAAATATGGTGGGAAATTTTCGATATAGTCGAAATGCAAGTCAGCAAGTACTTTCATCAAGAGCAGTTTTGCCAGATTTGAAGCGAACCAAGAAGTTAAAACAAAGTTTAACCGAAGTAATGCGTTCACCGCTATCTGATCGGACGGTGAACTTGATTACTAAGTCGACGCCGGACTATATGCCAGCGACGCGTTTGCCAAATCAGCCAGTTTATGGTGAGTATCAGCGACAAATTATTCGACCAAGTAAGAATTCTAGTCATGTGAATCGATTTGGATATGAGAAAGTTGTCCGGAAACATCAGATTGTTGTGAAATGGCAAGGCAATGGCAGTTATCGGACGATTCCAATCGCCTTTTATCACAATAGTCGGTTTCAGCTCAATGGTCAGAAAATAACACCGAAGCGTGCAAAAGGCATTCTAAGGTTACCACTGGTTCGTGAAGGTTCAGGGAAGAATGTATTACGAGTGACATATCATCCCAGAGTGATTAGCCGGTTACTGCTGAATTTGTCGATGCTGAATTGGGTATTAATGATTGTAGGAATGGCGATATATGAGTATCGGAAACGTAAAGATGATTGAAGATACTAGTTGGAACACATGAAAAAAGCGTGAAACTAATAATAGGATAAGCTTATGTTATTAGTTACTTCAGGTTAAATGTGAGGAGTTCAAAAATGAAAAAAGCACAATTAGGTTGGTGGCTATTGGGGACAGTTGAAATATTGATCGCAGTTGTCGGTGGTGTTTTGATGTGGCAGAAGATGGATGCTGCACCGCAAAAAGCAGCAGTAAAGGTGACGGCAACGAAGAAGGTGGCTACTAGTCGCGACTTGAAAAAGAAGAATTCTAGTCGTGAGGCGACCACTGCAAGTCAAAGTACAACCAATAAGCTGACGGCGACCAATATTGGACCGCGAACGTTAGCGCTGGCAATTACTTACTATGCGAGTCATCATTTTGATCAAATTGGCGCGCATACTTGGCAAAGCATGTATCAAGCCTATCTAACGAACCCAGGAACGATTATTGTCTCCAACGCACATGTTGACGAGTTAAAGCGGCCAGGCACTGGTGTGGCATACTACGCGGCCTTTCAAGGTGGTGATAAGGATGTTGAATCAGATATGTTAGGTGGCTATCCTTGTTATACATTGGAAAATAACCAGATGGTCAATATTTACCAACCACAATCTAATCCAAGAAAGTCAATCACGGTTTCCGTTGATCAAATCGTGCAATATGCAAATCAGACGAACCAAGCCAAGAAGATTAGTCAGCTTGGTCAGCAGATGACGATCAAAAACTTACGTAAAGATTTTGGCGCAAACCATATTAGCATTAAGGAATTCTATGAGGAACCAATGATGACCAAAGTGATTATGTATTATGGCATTCATCATGATACGGACAAAAATTGGCAAGCACTATCACAACTTATTAAGGATGGTACCGTTTTTAAGGCGACGCCGGATCGTGGTCCCAGTATTATTGGTTATAATGGAAATTCAAGCAGTTGTATGATTGCTTATGATCCGCAAAATGGTATGTCAGGAAAACCAGATTTGTTTGTTTTTGGACATGAGACTGCGGATCAGGACTTCGCGAGTGATACCGTTGATGGCGATGACGTGGGTGTGCCGGCTGAAACGTTATTGAAGTATGTTAATGATAATGGTGGGCGAACGGCGGTGGCTAATATCCAGGTTAAGGACGACAGTGATGCCATTGGTAGCAAAGTGATGGAGTAGCCCCAAATCCTAGAAATGCGGAGTATGCAAGTTTAACTAGATAAAATAATGACAATCAGGCGCAATTTGTTGGAACTAGCCAACAGAATGCGCCTTTTATTGAGCATGTAGCGATTATCGAGTCAATGTTTGTGCGAGTTGATGGCCTGTTAATGAGGAGGCAGTGTGAACCAGAATCGTTCGCGCAATAATAACTTTTTAGCAATTCACCGAATAAATTATTAAAACCACAATTGGTAGTAGCTATCGCCCCAAAAATCGGTCACAAAATACCCTCACTAGTGGTAACCGGATTAGACAGGCCTTCCAAAATCAAGTACAATTGCTACATATAAGAAAATAGATGGGATTGGGAATGTTGACAGGAAAATTAGTTACTTTTGAAGGGCCAGATGGTGCCGGTAAAACGTCAGCTTTAAACGCGATTGTGGCACAGTTACAGCCGCAATTAGGGGATCGCTTAGTCGTGACGCGTGAACCGGGCGGTAATCAAATCTCAGAAGCGATTCGGAACATTATTCTGGATCGTAACAATACGGCAATGGATGACCGCACGGAGGCTTTATTATATGCGGCCGCGCGCCGGCAACACATTGTTCAAACGATTCAACCCGCATTAGACCGCGGCCAATTAGTCTTATGTGACCGCTATCTCGATAGTTCCGTGGCCTATCAAGGTGCTGGCCGCGAGATCGGTGAACAGGCCGTTTATGACATGAACCAGTTTGCAACCAAGGGACTAACGGCGGACTTAACGTTGTACTTTGACGTTGATGCCGCGGTCGGATTGAGCCGAATTCAGCAACATCGACAAAATGAAATCAATCGTTTGGACGTGGAAGCCCTCAGCTTTCATCATCGTGTCCAAGCAGCATACTTACAATTATTGGCTGACCATCCGGAACGCATCAAGCGCATCGATGCCAGTCAACCATTAGAAGAAGTCGTCACGCAAGCCATTCAAATCATGACGACGAAGTTACCAACTTACATGGCTACCGAGGGAGGGGAACGCGAATGAAATTAATTATTGCAATCGTCCAAGATAAGGACAGTAACCGGTTAAGCAGCCAATTTATCGAAGCCAACGTCCGCGCAACAAAGCTTTCAACGACTGGTGGTTTCTTGCGCTCAGGAAACACCACCTTTATGATTGGGATTGAAGACGAACGCGTCGATGAAGTTTTGGCGATGATTAAAGAGACGAGTCATGCGCGTGAGCAATTCATGACACCACCCGTTAACTTAGACGTGACGATGGACGGCGCGTCCGCCTATCCAGTCGAAGTCCAGGTCGGTGGGGCCACGGTCTTTGTCTTACCAATCGAACAATTTCATCAATTTTAATGGGTCGATTTTAACGTTTAACTTTAATGAAGGATGATGATTAATGGCAACCGATTCATTTGCGCAAACGTTAACTGCCAAACAACCCCGTTTGTTAGCGGCATTTAAACACATTATCGCCCAGAACCATCTCGCACACGCGTACTTGTTTGCGGGCATGGAGGGCGCTGGGCAACCAGAATTGGCCCACTGGATCGCGCAACGGTTGTTCTGCCTACACGTGACGGACGATGGCGAACCGGATGGCACCTGTGAGGAATGCGTCCGCATCGCCAACGGGTCGCACCCAGACATCGTGACAGTCGCGCCTGAGGGGCAACGGATTCATGTGGACCAAGTGCGGTACTTAAAAGCCGAATTCTCTAAGAGTGCGGTTGAGGGTAATCGCAAGTTATTTATTATCAGTGATGCCGAAAAGATGACTGCCAGTGCTGCCAACAGTTTATTGAAGTTTATCGAGGAACCGAGCGGCAACGTGACGGCGCTACTCCTAACGACCAATAAACAGTTGATGCTGCCGACGATCATCTCCCGGACGCAGGTCATTGAATTTCCACCACTCAACGCCCAAGCGTTGCAACAGACGTTTGAGCAGGCCGGAATCGCCCCCAATCAAGCCCAGATGGCCCGCTCGTTGACGAGTAGCGTCACTCAGGCACAGGCGCTCCTTGAGGACGACTGGTTGCCACAAGCATCACAGGCCTTGTGGCGGTGGTTTGAACAGGCGGTTAAGGGTGATTCGCGCAGCTTTGTGGCAGTGCAAGTCAACCTAGTCGGATTAGCGAAGGATGCCGACCATCAGCTGGTGATGCTAGATTTGATCGCCGCGCTATTTCAGGATTTATTACAACTACATTTTCAAGTGGCAACGACCGCATTGACGTTTGGTCAGTACCAGCAAGAACTGACGACATTAACGACTCGGTTGAGTGATGACCAGTTGATTGCCGCGACTGAGCTAGCCCTAACTGCAAAGCGACAGTTAGCTAGCAATATTAGTTTTCAGAATGTCTTAGAGGGCCTAACCTTAAAGTTATGGCCGATTTTTCAAACAAACGCTTAATTAAAGGAAAACGAGGGTGAGCGCGTGGATAAGCGTGATTTATACGATAGTTTCGGTGATATGGAACAACAGATGCAACAAATGCTAGACAAAATGGCCAAATTACGCGCAGATATGACGACAGTGTTAGAAAAGAATGCGGAATTGGTCATTGAAAATGAACATTTACGTGAACACATGGTCGAGATTGAAAACGAATTGCCGAAAAAAACAACCAGCACGACCACGCTCTCAAAGTCACGCCAGAACCTAGAAAAGTTGTACGATGAAGGGTTTCATGTCTGCAACCAATTCTATGGCAAACGACGTGATGATGACGAATCCTGTGTTTTCTGCTTAGAAGTCATTTATGGTGAACGCGAACGTGCATAGTCATTAGAGTCTGGGGCAATCCCAGACTTTTTGTGCTTCTGGCGACCGAAATTAAGTCAGTAGACAGGCAATGACGAGAAGAGTTAGGAGGATACTTTGCAAACACAACAAAGCTTTGCGGCACATGCCGGTGTCGGGACGTTATATTTGGTCCCTACACCCATCGGTAATTTACAAGACATGACCTATCGCGCAGTCGAAACGCTTAAAATGGTCGATTTAATTGCCGCAGAAGATACGCGCAATACGCAAAAATTATTGAATCATTTTGAAATTACGACGAAACAAATTAGTTTCCATGAACACAACACGCAGGAACGGATTCCCCAACTGGTGGAAAAGTTACAAGCGGGCGTAAATCTGGCACAAGTCAGTGATGCTGGGATGCCGTCGATCAGTGATCCGGGCAAGGAGTTAGTGGCGGCTTGTATTCAAGCCAATATTCCAGTCGTCCCATTGCCCGGAGCGAATGCGGGTTTGACCGCGTTGATTGCCTCTGGACTCGTTCCCCAGCCGTTTTATTTCTACGGCTTCTTACCACGCAAAAAGAATGAGCAAAAAGCTGACCTGGCGCAATTAGCACAACGTCATGAGACAGTCGTGTTATACGAATCTCCATTTCGGGTGGCGAAGACCTTGGCCTTACTGGCAACTGTTTGTGAGGGCAGTCGGCCAATCGTCGCCTGTCGTGAGCTGACGAAACGCTACGAGGAATTCGCGCGGGGCACCTTAACGGAGATGGTCGCCTGGGCACAGGACCACCAGCTAAAGGGGGAATTTGTCCTCCTGATTGGCGGTAATCCGAATACGGACGAACCGGCCGCTACGGATGAGTTAGCACAACTGCCAATCAAGGCCCAAGTCGAGGCGCTGATTGCAGCTGGTGACAAGCCCAACGCCGCTATCAAGACGATTGCCAAACGCCGCAATCTAGCTCGGCAGACGGTCTATAATCAATTTCACGAACTAAAACCTAACGATGAGGAGTCTTAATTAATGGCAACTTTAGGCGCAACTGCGAGTCTTTACAGTGAACAGCACCGGATTACTTACTATGAATGTGACCGAACGGGTCGTGCGACGTTGACGACCTTGATCGACATCGCCGTCCTAGCTTCCGAGGATCAGAGTGACGCGCTGGGGCTGACCACGGATTTTGTGCAAGGTCATGGGGTCGGCTGGGTCGTCACCCAGTATGCCATGGACATTACCCGGATGCCTCGCCAAGATGAGGTGGTGACCATCGCGGTACGGGGCAGTGCTTACAATCCCTACTTTGCTTACCGCGAATTTTGGATTCGGGATGCGGATGGCCAACAGTTGGCGTACATCACGAGTATTTGGGTATTGATGAGTCAGAAGACTCGGCGAATTGTCAAAATTATGCCGGAACTGGTCGCACCTTATCAGTCCGAGGCGGTCAAACGGATTCCACGCTTGCCACGTCCGATTAGCTTTGAAAAGACGGCGGATACCATTACTAAGCCCTACCACGTGCGTTTCTTTGACATTGACCCGAACCGGCACGTGAATAACGCACATTACTTTGATTGGCTGGTCGATACGTTGCCGGCAGATTTTTTGTTGCAACACGACTTAGTGCATATTGATGTGCGTTACGAAAATGAAGTGAAGTACGGCCAAACGGTGATGGCGCACGCCAACATTTTATCCAGCGAACAAGCAGACCAAGTGACGACCAGTCATTTAATTGAAGTCGGGGACGAAAAATGTTGTGAAGTGACGATTCAGTGGCGGACGTTACCCGCACCAATCGACTAATTTTCGCGTCTTGTGATTGGCCTCAGTTCAATTGCAGACCGATTGTTCGGTCAATTAGAAAGCACGTTTTTCGTGCAGTTATTAACGTGACAGTATGCTATGATTAAAACATCCATACAGGGGAGGTTCATTATGTCAATTTTAGTTTTAGGGGGAGCCGGTTATATTGGTTCTCATATGGTCGACCGGTTAGTTGAACACGGTACCGACGTGGTCGTTGTCGATAATTTGGTGACTGGACACCGAGCAGCGGTCAATTCAGCTGCCAAGTTTTATCAAGGTGATTTACGGGATGCAGACTTTTTAAACCACGTTTTTGATACCGAATCGATCACGGCGGTCGTACACTTCGCAGCCTTCTCAATCGTACCTGAATCAATGTCAAAACCATTGAAGTACTTTGACAACAATACGGGCGGAATGATTACGTTGCTAGAAGCGATGCAAGCACATGATGTGAAGCAGATCGTCTTCTCATCTACGGCGGCCACTTATGGCACACCGGAACAGATTCCAATTAAGGAAACTGACCCGCAATTGCCAATCAACCCATACGGTGCAAGTAAGTTAATGATGGAACAAATCATGCACTGGGCGGATGTTGCTTATGGTATCAAATTCGTTGCCTTACGTTACTTTAACGTTGCGGGTGCTAAGCCCGATGGCAGTATTGGTGAAGACCATGGCCCAGAAACACACTTGGTGCCAATTATCTTACAAGTGGCTCAAGGTAAACGCGATGAGCTGAAAATCTTCGGTGATGACTATAACACGCCAGATGGGACCAATGTCCGTGACTATGTTCACGTCATCGACTTGGCGGATGCCCACATCTTGGCCTTGAAGTACTTGGCTGCGGGTAACGAAAGTAACGCCTTCAACCTCGGTTCTTCAACTGGTTTCTCAAACAAGCAAATGTTAGCTGCAGCCCGGGAAGTGACCGGCCAACCAATTCCCGCAACTTTAGCCCCACGTCGTCCTGGTGATCCCGACTCACTCGTGGCAGCCAGCGACAAGGCGCGCGAAGTACTCGGCTGGAAGCCAAACTATGATAACGTCAATGACATCATCAAAACGGCTTGGGCTTGGACTCAAAAGCATCCAAACGGCTACGACGATCGTCACTAAACTGACTGTCTGACGCTACTTGCCGGATAATTAATGAAAAACACAATCAGCCCTAAATTCACGAAGCTTGATGAGTTTAGGGCTGATTTTTGGGTTCTATGTGTATTGTGCTCGCTGAATTGGCACGAATTACGATTAAATCATGCTAGTTGGTAGATTCCTGTTCGTCAGCCGATGTGCGTCTTATTCCGACTTCCGGGGCCGGCTGACAACGCTGGAACAGGGCGGACATCGATTTGAACTCACGCAGAAACCCACTGCGCAATTTCAAATACGAGTCTTCTTCTAGCCCGGGAAACCCCACCCGGACAAGAAGAACTTCGCCCTTGAGCATTGTCAGCCGGCCCCTACAGTCGGGAAGCCGCTCGAATGGCAGATGAACGGCCACCTATCTGAGTGCAATTGCCCAATGGATATTTAGTTGCAGTAACTTCAAGCAAACTTTGAATCAGCATTACACTGACTTGTCGCATTTAAATGTTGGTAAAATGCCATGAAATTCGTCGATAGTTTTGCCTTTCACTTTTAGCATAAAGGCTTTACCATCTCAAGCGAGTAGACAAACTAATAAAACCCGAACTGTAGGAATGGTGATGGGGTGCCTACAATTCGGGTTTTACTAGTGATTTTGGAGTTGTTTAATAACTATTGATGCAGTTGTTGGTAATCACCAATAATTGTCAGTAACCGTTGGATATCTGAAGGTTCTACATCACCAATTGTTCCAATACGGAAGCTAGGGATGTTGGAGACTTTACCAGGGTAGATGACAAAGCCCCGTTGCTTAATGAACTGATAAAAATCGGCAAAATCGAAATCAGTGTTTGGATATTTAAACGAAGTAATGATTGGGCCTTGAATTGCTGGATCAATCACCAAATCAAATCCGAGTGCTTGCATACCGTCACTCAATAATTGTTGGTTAGCATGATAGCGTTCGTAACGTGGTGCGACGCCGCCTTCAGCTTGCAATTCAATTAACGCTTGTGCAAAGGCGTGGACCACGTGGGTTGGGGAAGTGAAGCGCCACTTACCCGGTTGCTTAGTCATCGCTTGCCATTGGTCGTACAAGTCTAAGCAGAGTGAACGTGCATTGTCGACGGTTTGTGCCAAGGTCGCTTGCTTGGCAATAATGAAGGCAAAGCCCGGAACCCCTTGAACACACTTGTTCGCGCTACTGATGAGGTAATCACAGTCGAGTTCATCCACATTGATGGGAACGCCGCCTAAGCTAGACATCGCATCGATAATCGTTACGATGCCGTGTGCATGCATAATTGGCATCAATGCTTCGATCGGATTTAGAATCCCAGTCGTCGTTTCGCTGTGGACCGTGGCAAAATGCGTGATTTCTGGATGCGCAGTCAAGGTCGCTTCGATGCGTGCTGGGTCAACGGCTTCATCTTCATTGAAGACGACGTCAACGTGCGGAATACCGTAATATTCAGCAATTTGGCTGATTCGTTGCCCATACGCCCCGTTGATGGCAATCATCAAAGTGGCTTTGGTGCGTGGTACGGCAGTTCCAATCGTTGCTTCGACGCCAAAACTACCACTCCCTTGTAGGAGCACCGTCGTGTACGTCTCAGCATCGGCTTGAGCCATGGCCAGAATCTGCTGGCGAATCGTTTCAGTGACCTGGCGATAATCACTATCCCACGTGCAGTAGTCGATTTGCATGGCATCCTTAACGCTCGCCGTAGTACTGAGTGGGCCAGGTGTTAAGAGTAAATAAGGTTGTTTCATTATGATCGTGCTCCTTGCTTGCTAATGATCAGTGGCAACGGGTTGATTGATTTGCGCGATTAACGCTGGTAGTTCCGCCATCGATTGCAGAATGTAGTCCGCACCCGCACGCTGGTATTCAGCGGTCACTTGGGCCCGGCGTTCAGCTTGTTCGGCAGAACTGAGGGCGTTAAAGGCAATTTCAGAGAGCCCCATAATATTGCTGCCATCAATGATACCGACACTCACCGCATTGGCGTTGTTACCTTCCAGAATGTCATTGACCGAATCGCCAACTTTCATGACCGTCGTTGGGTCAGTAATGTTGAGTTGTTCAGCAGCCAAGGCCAACATATCTGGGGCGGGCCGACCGACCCCGTTGGTTTGTTCAGAAGTAATGTTGACCGCTGGTTGGTAGCCTTGACGGGCGGCGATTGGCAAGACCAGTGCCAGCATTTCGGCATCGTAGCCAGTCGTCGTCCCATAGCTGATATGGTGCGTGTTCAAATAGTCAATCACCTCAGACATACCAGGCTTCAACTGACCAAATTCTGTCAATGAACTCAGTAAGATGGCCTTGAAGTCACTGAAAATTTGATTGCAGTCATCTTCAGTAGGTAAGACTTGAAAGCGTGCTTGCCAGTCGTTTTGAACGGCAGGTAAGTCCATGATTTTATGGATATGCGTGTACTTATCGAGGCCCATATCTTGACGAATCTCGGCTTCAGAAATTTGAATACCAACATTTTCAAAGGCCTTTTGAAAGGCAACGATTGGTGCGCGGCTACCATAATCAATCGTGGTACCAGCCCAATCAAAAATTACTGCGTTAATTGTCATTCGAGATAACTCCTTTGAGTAACTTAATTTTGCTTCAGATAGTGTCCGCGTAACCGCATAGAAACCAATTCGAGTACGATTGCGACACCTAAGAGTAGGTAGACAATCAAACCAACCTCATGGAAGTCGAAGTAGAAACTGCCCGCCATGAAGAGGAAGTAGCCGATATCATCAGCCCCAGCCGCAGCACCAACTGCGACGGCATTTGCAAAGTTGATTTCAAACCGGATAAACGTCCAGCTGAGCAGTGCCGGAATAATTGAAGGCAAGATTGCCTGAAAAACGATTGGCCAGAAGCCAACCCCGCTGGCCTTGAGGGCTTCGATGGTATCTGCTGAAGTTTCCTCAATACTTTCAGAGTAAGCCTTGACCAGGTAAGCGACACTGTGGAACGTGAGCCCAACCACCGCAGCGCTGGCGCCAAGACCCATCACAACTGAATAAATCAGGACCCACAAAATCGTGGGAATCGCGCGGATGAAGGCCATGACTGCTTTGATACTGGTTGCAAGCCAGCTCGGGGCTAAGTTACGCGCAGCTCCGAGTGCGATGAAAAAGGCAATCAGTGCACCTAGTAAGGTGGTTAACATTGCGAGTGAAACACTGGTTAGTAGGGCCCGTAAGAGCTGCGACCAAGTATCTTGACCAATGCTTGGATGCAAGAACATGGCGTTCAGATTAAGGCCTAAACTGTGTAACGCATCGCTAATCGCTAAGTTCGCCGTGTTGAGCGTGACCAGTGAGTAGATGGTGATCAGTGCCAAACTCAGCATGACGCCGCGCAGAATTTTACGGGGCTTCGTCACTAGCGAAATTCGATTAGTGGGTGGCGCTGACGGGTGGAGCACTTGTGGTTTTGGTTGACTATTTTCAATCATGCAATCGCCCTCCGAATTCGATTAGAAGTTAATTCTAAGACAATGACTAAGATCGCAATTAACAAAACAATCAGGCCGGCCGCATCGTAACGAAAGGCCTTGAAATAGTAGTCAAACAGGAACCCGACTCCCGTTCCAGTCAGTAAGCCAACCAAAGTCGCATCTCGCAAATTATTTTCAATCATGTAGAGCACCCAGCTGGTCAAGGTACTAGCAGCTTCGGGCAACACGCCGCAAAAAACGCATTGAAAATAATTGGCGCCAACGGCTTGGAGTGCTTGCAGATTTTCAGCGTCCAGGTCTTCAATCGTTTCCGTAAAGGCCCGGGTCAAGTAACCCAATGTCATGAAGAAGAGGGCTAAAAAGCCGGTGAAGTCACTCTGCTTGAACGAAAATAAGAGAATCATTGCCCAAGCGACCACTGGGATATTCCGCAATAGGGAAGCACCGAAGCGAATGCCCCAGCGGAGCGCTGGCGTCGGAGTCGTCGTCTTCGCACCCAGAATGGCAAATACCAGGGCGAATAGACTGGCGACCATTGTTGATGAAATTGCCACAAGCAAGGTCCGCCACAGCTGATAGAGAATCGGTCCTAAATAAGAAATCGAGCGACTCGTCGGAATAAAGTTCGTAAACAACCACATTAACCCGGCTGGAATTTTACTGATCGATGCCCAGGCCTGAAAATTGACCAATGCCATCGAGATAACGTAAATCCCAATCAAGATGAGTAGGACGACGGATAGGCGTAGACGCCGTTGCCGGAAAAAACGTTCCGGAGTCATTGGATTAGTTTTCATTGGCAGTCACCGTCGCTGGTTGCTCCGACTGGCGATAAATCGCTTGTAAGACGGCATCGTCAACATCCTTCGTAGCGCCTTCAAAGACGATGGCGCCGCTGTTGATGCCAACAATGTGATCCGTGTAAGCCATCGCAATATCAACTTGATGTAAATTAATGAGAATAATGAGTTGTTTTTCCTTCGCTAAACGCCGCAAAATATCCATTACGATAGTCGTGGACTTCGGATCAAGTGACGCAATCGGTTCGTCACACAGAATCATTTTCGGATGCTGCATGAGTGCACGCGCAATCCCGACTCGTTGTTGTTGACCACCACTTAATTGGTCGCAACGTTGATAAGCATATTCTTTCAAACCAACTTCATCGAGTAGTTGTAGGGCTTCCTGCTTTTCGGCAGGACTGTACAAGCCGAGCATGCCAGCAACCGTTGACTTAGCGCCCAAACGGCCATGTAAGACGTTTTCTAAGGCCGTTAATGGACTGATCAAATTGTAATTTTGGAAAATCATGCCAATGTGGTGACGAATCTTCCGCAACTCGGACTTGTTGGCCTGGCGAATGTCCGTATCATCGAGCATAATCTGACCACTGTCATCGCGAATTAATTGATTGATACTCCGTAAAATCGTCGTCTTACCAGCACCGGATGGCCCAATGATGGCAGTCACTTCACCGGGTTTAGCCGTGAAGTTGACGGCTTTGAGCGAGTGCTTATTGGAACCGTAAGTTTTATCTAGCTGAATAACCTTGAGCATGGGCAAATCCTTTCATTGTGAACTAATGGTACGTGGTTTAGTAACCCACTAACTTGTGTGTTGGCGCGTACCATTTGTCGGTAACTTTAACTAATTTAGACTTGTCAGACTTCTTAGGGAACATCATTGGTGTCTTGGCGTTTGGTTCTGAGAAGATCTGCTTGTTTTGTGCAAATGATTTTGATGTAAATTCAGTAGCGATCTTCTTTTGGTCGTCCTTGCTGAGCGCCTTGGTGTTGTAAACCCATGGGCCTTGTTGAACTGGCATCATCGCGATGTTGACAACGGACTTGCCAGTTAAACTCGTGAATGGCGCGTCGGCATTGTCTTTGACCGTGAACGTTGAACCAACTTTGTCCCATGAGCCCTTAGTGACTTTCAAATATGGCATCAAGTCAGCGTCATCGAAGGCGGCAACGTCTGCGTCACCCTTGATCAAGTTAACGGCTGAGCCTTGGTGTGAACCACCGTAAAGTACTTTACTGAAGAATTGGCCGCTTTGCGTCAGCTTATCTTGGTCGGATGTCTTAATGTTAAATTCACGGGAGATTTCAGCCGTTGGCACTAAGAAACCAGAAGTGGAACTGTTTGAAACGTAGGACATTTTCTTGCCCTTAACATTCTTAATACTGTACTTACCGTTTTCTTCATACTTTTTGGCGTCTTTTTGTTGTACCATTAAGTATGAGTTATAGGTTGCGTCTTTCAACGTCCCCTTGGCATCAGATTGTGCAGCGAATGGCACAACGTCCTTGCTCTTGTGATGTGCTTGGATATAACCGTTGGCCCCCATGTAAGCGACTTGGGCTTTACCTGAAGCAATCGCTTGAATCGCAACGTTGTAATCCGTGGTCGTTTGTAGCTTGACCGTCTTGCCAGTGGCTTTTTCAACAGCTTTCTTGATTGCTGTCCGTGAGCCGGCAAAACTCTTGGCCGATTCGTTTGGATAGAAGACGACCGTAATCGTTTTGCTCTTATCCGAACTGTCGCTACCGGATTGTGCGCTGGTTCCACTAGCACAACCTGCAAGACCCAAACCTAAAACTGAAATGAACGAAAGACCTAATAAAGACTTACTTACTTTTGACATAGTTTCCAATTACCTCCAAGTAATTTTAGTTACTTGTGTAGCATAACAAGGTATTGTAAATGTGTTGACAAGGATACGTGAAGTATATGTATAAGTTATGTAAATGATATTTACATTGTGCTTACAATTTAACAATTGGTAAGGATGACAGGAAACTATCGAGGTGAGTCATCAATTGTTTGAAAATTGAATTGGTTGGTTGCACCCGTAAAGCTTTAAAAGTAAGCAAATTATGATAAGATATGTGAAGTAATTCAAAATGAGGAGTTTTAATATTATGAAGTTGTTGGCGATTGATACTTCAAATCGGCCCTTAAGTGTCGCCGTACTAGACGATACCCAGATTTTGGCCACAACGACCACGAACGTTGGCCGAAATCATAGTAGTACATTATTACCAATCATCGAACAGGCGATGGCCCAAGCCAAGGTGAAGCCAGAAGAACTCGAGCGGGTCGTCGTGGCGGCCGGACCGGGATCCTACACGGGATTGCGAATTGGCGTCACGACTGCAAAGACGCTGGCCTTTACATTAAACAAGGCGTTAGTCGGCGTTTCAAGTCTCGCTGTGTTGGCTGGCAATGTCGTTACGGAAGGACAACTCGTTGCGCCACTATTTGATGCGCGGCGTGACAACGTCTTTGCCGGACTCTATCGCATTGAAAACCAGCGCCCAGTGAACATCATCGCCGACCAACATGTGAGTGTTGCAGCCTGGGGGGAACAATTAGCGGCTTATAATGAACCGATTATCTTTATTGGTAGTGACGTGGATAAATACGCTGCGCCATTACAGCAACAGTTAACGACCCAATTTGTCCGGGCTCAACCGCAATTGGATCTGCCACAAGCAGCTGTTTTGGGCTTGATGGGACGGACGATGACCCCTGTCAGTGAAATTCATAATTTTGTGCCGAACTACTTGCGGTTAACGCAAGCCGAACGTGATTGGCAAGCCAAGCACCCAGAAAAGGAACATGCGCCCTATGTTGAAAAAATTTAAGGAGTACTTTCAGAAAATCAGAACTGGTGGCAATCAACGACGTCAACGCGTCCTCGCCATCCAAAATCATATCGTCCAAGTTGGTGCGACGAACTACTATGTGTCACGCGCGTTAATTACGGATGTGCCCGAAATGTTGGCGATTGAACGAGCGGTGTATGCCGGGCAAACGCCGTGGGACGAGAATGCGTTTAAGACCGAGTTACGACGGCAAAGTGGTCGTTTTTATATTGTGATGCGCCATGAAGACCGACTCGTTGCATTTTGTGGCTGTGTCTTCGATGACCGGCGGCAAGATGCCCATATCACTAATATTGCCGTTCATCCGGACGTACAAGGTCGCGGCCTTGGGCATTTTATGATGCAGGTGATGATGAAACGTGCTCGGAAACTAAATTATCAAACCGTCACGTTAGAAGTTCGTTACAGTAATACGACGGCGCAGCAACTCTATCAGGACCTCGGTTTTGAAAAGACTGGCATTAAAAAGCGCTACTATTTTGGCGACCACGAAGATGCCATCGATATGACGTATCGAATTCCGGTTGCGGCCAATGACTGAACGGCAGTTGGTGACGGCGTCTGACTTGCCGGCTGAACAGGTTGCTCAGATTTGTTACCAACTAGCGACCAAGGCGTACGCCCAGGGTTCGCCGTGGCGACAGGCGACTTTTGCCAGTGATGTGGCGCTACCAACTGCCCATTACGCGTTATTGCGATGGCAGGGGGCGTTCGTTGGCTTCATCAGCCGTTCGACGGTGCTCGATGAGACGGAGATTACGAATATTGCGATCGACCCGGCGTATCAGCGTCAAGGGCACGCCCGGTGGTTGTTAACGCAATGCTTATCGCAATTGTCAGCCGGCACGGTATTTTTAGAAGTGCGCGCACATAATATTGCTGCGCAGCGCTTGTATCAACAAGTGGGCTTTGAGCAGATCGCCACGCGCAAGGCCTACTATCAGGATCCCGATGAAGATGCGTGGATCATGCGAAAAATTATCGATTAAAAAGGATGGAAACCGTGGAAAAACAAAACTTGATATTAGCGTTTGAATCTAGTTGTGATGAGACGAGTGTGGCGGTCATCAAGGACGGCCACGAGATCTTATCAAATGTGATTGCAACGCAGATTAATAGTCATAAGCGGTTTGGCGGCGTCGTTCCCGAAGTTGCCAGCCGTCATCATATTGAACAAATTACGATTTGTATTGAAGCAGCTTTGGAAGAAGCACACGTGGGCTACGACGATTTGGATGCCGTTGCTGTAACCTATGGCCCAGGACTTGTCGGGGCCTTATTAGTAGGCGTTAATGCAGCCAAGACAGTCGCTTACGCTCACCATTTACCATTGATTCCAGTTAACCATATGGCCGGCCATATCTACGCGGCCCGGTTTTTGGAACCGTTCGAATTCCCGTTAATGGCACTGCTCGTGTCTGGCGGCCATACCGAACTGGTTTACATGCAGGCGGATGGTCAATTTGAAATCATTGGTGAGACGCGAGACGATGCGGCTGGAGAAGCTTACGATAAAATAGGTCGTGTGCTGGGTGTGCCTTATCCAGCGGGGAAAGTTATTGATGAGATGGCCCATCAAGGTCACGATACCTTCAACTTCCCCCGGGCAATGATTGATGAAGATAACTACGATTTCAGCTTTAGCGGGCTGAAGAGTGCCTTCATCAATACAGTTCATCATGCTGACCAGATTGGTGAAACGCTTGATAAAAACGATTTGGCTGCTAGTTTTCAAGCCAGTGTTGTCGACGTTTTGATGAGCAAGACGTTGCGGGTCTTGAAGCAATACCCAGTCAAACAACTCGTCTTGGCGGGGGGCGTTGCGGCCAATCGCGGCTTACGTGAACGTCTCCAACGCGATTTGCCAGCGGCGTTTCCAGACACCAAACTCATTTTGGCGCCATTGAAACTCTGTGGTGACAACGGTGCAATGATTGGTGCAGCCGGCTATGTGCAATATCAACACCACCAATTCGGTGATGCGACCCTCAATGCTGATCCCAGTCTGGAGTTTGACTGGATGCCAGGAATGTTGAAATAAATCAAAAATTGGCAGTCAGTCCAAATTAAGGACGACTGCCAATTTTTAGTTGGTTCTGTTGAAGCTAGATGGTCACAAACGAAAACGGACCGTCGTTTCAGTGATGTTAACTAGCGCAAAACCAAAATAGCCGCCGCAATTTTCCATAATGGAAAGACTTGCGGCGACTATTTTGGTTTCTCGGATAACCGAGTTTTAGCGAATGATTTACAAAACCGGCCTAATCAAAGGCTTCCAGAGCCTCAGCTTGTTCAGTCCATTCCGTTTCAACTTGCTCTTGTTGCGCGCTGATTTCATCCAGCTCTTTTTGTAGATCTGTTAAGCGGCCAACATCCGCTGAGACTTCAGGTTGGGCCATTTCAGTTTGGATTTTAGTGGCTTGCTCATCGAGCGTAGTCATTTGTTCTTCCAGCGCTGCCACGGTTCGTTCCAATTTACGCTTTTCACGTTGCTGTTGCTTGCTAGCTTGATAATCTTGCTGGCCCTTTGAGCGGGGTGCAGCGGTTGCAGCAGAACTTGGCTCTGCGGCGTTAGCGCTAGCTGCTGATTCAGCGGCCTGACTAGCTGCGGCGGCCGCCATTTCAGCTTGTTCCTGTTTCTTATCGATATAATAATCGTAATCGCCAAGGAAGAGTTCGGTTCCTTCTGGCGAGACTTCCACGACACTGGTTGCCACTTGGTTGATGAAGTAGCGGTCATGTGAAACGAAGAGGAGGGTACCATCAAAATCATTGAGGGCCACTTCCAACACTTCGCGACTGTCGATGTCCAAGTGATTGGTCGGTTCGTCCAAAATCAAAAAGTTATCATTTTGCATCGCGAGTTTCGTCAGCAATAACCGCGCGCGTTCACCACCAGATAGCGCGTGAACCGGTTTGTCGACATCGGCACCCGTGAACAGGAAACTTCCCAAAATCGTCCGAATATCCTTTTCGGGCGTGGTGGGATGTTCGTCCCAGAGTTCACTCAAAACGGTCTTTTTGTCATTTAAGTTGCGTTGCTCTTGGTCATAGTAGCCCGTGACAACGCCGGTACCGAAGACGGCCTGGCTTTTGATGAACGGAATCTGGCCGAGGATACTCTTGAGAAAAGTCGACTTACCGATTCCGTTTGGACCCACGATGGCGATGGCTTCGTGCTTCTTAACGTTTAAGTTATCCGGTTCAGACAGAATATGCCCATCATAACCGACTGCCGCATCCTTGACGGTCAAAACGATATTACCGCTCTGCTTTGCAGCGTGAAACCCAAAGTGGGCCGTTTTTTCATCACTATCAGGTCGATCGATTCGGTCCATTTTAGCCAACTGTTTCCGCCGCGCTTGAGCTCGCTTGGTCGTCGAGGCCCGCACGATATTCCGGTTGACAAAGTCTTCGAGCTTGCTAATCTCAGCTTGTTGCTTTTCGTAATGCTTCCACTGAGCTTGAATCCGAGCGGCCTTTTCTTGTACAAACTGGTCGTAGTTTCCGGTATAGTGCACCATTTCGTGATGTGACAGGTCGTACACTTCATTGACGACGCGGTCTAAGAAGTAGCGGTCATGGCTGACGATCAGTAGGGCACCGGCATAGGATTGTAAGTAACTTTCAAGCCACGTCAACGTTTCAACGTCCAAGTGGTTGGTCGGTTCGTCCAGAATCAGTAAATCGCGTTTTTCTAGTAGTAGCTTTGCTAAGGCCAGCTGAGTTTTTTGCCCACCGGAAAGTTCGGTGACCGACTTGTCATAAACGTCGGCATCGAACTGAAAACCGTGTAGGACACCACGGATTTCGGCCTGGTAGCCATAGCCATTTTTCTGTTGAAATTCTGTCTGAACTTGGTCGTAAGTTTTTAAGGTTTGTTGGTAGGCCTGGTCATCGTTCATGATGGCGGGGTCGCTGAGCTGATTTTCAAGCGCATGCATCCGCTTTTCAATGGCGTGTAGTTCAGCAAACACGCTGCTCATTTCTTCCCAGATCGTATTTTGACTATCCAATCCTTGGTCTTGAGCTAAGTAACCGATCGTTAGACCCTTGCGCATCGATATTTGGCCTTCGTCAGGCACGGTCTCGCCGGCAATCATTTTAAGTAAGGTTGATTTACCAGCACCGTTGCGGCCGACTAAGGCAACGCGGGCGTGTTCTTGGATGTCCATTTGTACGTTATCGAACAAGACATCGGCGCCAAAACGCCGCATAACTTGCTGTACTTGTAGTAAAATCACGCTTTATTAAGCTCCTTTCACATTTGATTCGTGAGATAATTGTAGCATATTGTTACGGTTCGACCCAATTATTCGGAATAATAAGTAATTATTATTTCACAAAGTCGCAGGTTATGCTAGAATAGTGTCAGCAAATTCACAAACTTTTGATTGGGAGGAAACGTCCGAATGGCAGAGACAAAGATTCCACGGGCAACGGCAAAACGATTACCAATTTATTATCGCTATTTGAATATCTTACTAGACGCAGATAAGAAACGGGTATCGTCAACTGAATTGTCCGAGGCGGTTAAAGTAGATTCAGCAACGATTCGGCGTGATTTTTCGTATTTTGGGGCCCTCGGTAAACGCGGGTATGGATACGATGTTGAAACGCTGCTGGCATTTTTCAAAAAAATTCTAAATCAGGACATGCTAACCAACGTCGCGCTGATTGGGGTCGGTAATTTAGGCCACGCCCTGTTGAATTTTAATTTCCATAAAAATAGTAATGTCCGGATCTCAGCGGCTTTTGATGTTAATGAAGCCATTGCAAATACGGTCCAGAGTGGGGTTCCCGTCTATCCAATGACGGAACTCAAAAAGCAATTGATCGAACAACAGATTGAAATTGCCATCTTAACGGTGCCAACAACGGTTGTTCAAAAGATTACCGATGAGTTAGTTGATGCGAATGTTAAAGGCATCATGAACTTTACCCCATTGCGGATCTCAGTTCCAGAAACAGTGCGGGTTCAAAACGTTGATTTAACCAATGAATTGCAGACCTTAATTTACTTTATTGAACATTATGGTCAACAATTGGGTGACAACGGTCAAGATGAACCAGACGAAGATGAAGATTAGTCTGCGCATGCATCTCAAGATTATGATACCAAAAAGCTTCTCTGAAATAAATTTTCGGAGAAGCTTTTTTGAACGTCTAAATTAATGCCACGAACGAATAAGCGGCGCAATCTAATGAAGTGCAGTCAAGAGCGTCGGCACAACGACCGCAGCGTTCATCAAAATATGAGACGTCATCGAAGTCTGAATTCGGCCGGTATGTTGATAAAGCCAGCAGAACAGCAATCCAACGAAGGCGTAGAGAATTAGATGACCGTCCGCGTGGGCGAGGCTGAAGAGAAAGCTCGAAATCAAGGCGGCCCCGATTTTGCCGGTCACCGCACTCAAGTTACCAAAGATGACCTTGCGGAAGACGATTTCTTCCATAATTGGGGCACCCACGATAATGGCTAAGAAAAATACCGGGTATTGTTGCCCAACGGTGAGTAGGGTCGACGTATTGTTGGAAGCCGTCGATTGCCCCAACATCGCAGTTATTTTAAGAATCAGGACTTGGCCGACAATGACTAGGACGAGCCCAATCAGGCCCCATAGAATGGCGACCAGCCAGTTACTGCGCTGCTGCTCAACGGCGTTTTTGGCTGTCATTCGGCGTGCTAGCCACAGCAATAACAGTGCGCCGACCAAGTAGTCGACCGTTTGAATCAAGAAGACTTGGGACCCCAGTTGATGAAAGGCGGCCACTAAGACGCTTGGTAGCGCATAAACAATAAAATAAATAATCAGAATTAAGATTGATTGGCGGCGATTAACCATCAGCTCACGTCCTTTTTGAAAGTTTGTTTGATTTTTTCATTAACACACGCATTGTGTTCGTTAATTTATCATGAATCATGATTAAATCATGGTGTTTTCTGAGTTCAAGCCCGCCAGCTGAGACCCGCTGGAAACAGTGCGAATTTGCGTAAACCTGCTGTTGTGGATGCTTCCTACGCCGGCTTCCAGGTATTTCTGACAACGCTGGAACGCGATGGACACAGATTTAAGCCGACAAACCACGTCTTAAATACTGGTCTTCCACTAACCAAGCACACAACGCTTGCTAAGTGGAATTTCATCGCTGAGCATTGTCAGAAACACCTTCCAGCCGGGGATGGTATTCGAAAGGCAGACATGTGCGGCCCCAACATTTTGTTGGATTAGTCGTTGATTCCCTGGTACAGGGCCATTTTGACTTTAACTGTCAGACCGACTCCAACATATAGCAATACTTTTTACCAATGCTTTAAGGTTCCTGACAAACAGCTTCACTTAGCTTGTCAGAATCTTCTTTAGTCGTTTGAGATAGCAAAGTTTCGAATTATAAACAAAGGCTATTTTATCGACTAAATTCAAAACTAGTGTCCGTTGAAATTAGTGAATCATATCCAAGTAATCTGATCAGTACTAAAATGCCATAAAACAGCATCAATACTGATCAAAAAGTTTGCCTGAAGGGCCGGTCACTTAATATCCAGTGGTCAATTGTACCAAGATAGCTGGGCGTTCATCCGTCATTCGAGCGGTTTCCCGACCGGAGGGGCTGGCTGACAATGCTCAAATCGATGTCCGCCCTGTTCCAGCGTTGTCAGCCAGCCCCGGAGGTCGGAATCGGACGCGCATCGGCTGACGAACAGGAATCCACCAACTGGCACATTTTAATCATCATGAATACAAAATAATAACAAGCACAACACATATTAACACGATAATACCCATTATAGTCGATTTGACATTCTTTGACTAATAATTGACAAATCACTTGCAATCTCAAATTAAAATGATATAGTTGACAATGTAATTAGCACTTGAGGTTCAGGAGTGCTAAAAAAGAATAAATGGAGGGATTCACGTGTTAAAACCATTAGGAGATCGCGTTATCTTGCAACAACAAGAAGAAGAAGAACAAACCATTGGCGGTATTGTTATCGCCAATAACGCTAAGGAAAAGCCCCAAAGCGGCAAGGTTGTTGCCGTCAATGACGGTCGTGTTTTAGATAACGGGACAAAAGTTGACCCCAGCGTGAAGGTCGGCGATCAAGTCTTATTTGACAAGTATGCCGGTACTGAAGTGAAGTACCAAGGTGATAAGTACTTGGTATTGCACGAAAAAGATATCGTTGCAATCGAAGACTAATCCATTTAAAGGACGCAATTTAAAATAAACTAAATTCATGAGGTGAATAAGGATAATGGCTAAAGAATTAAAGTTCTCTGAAGATGCACGTTCAGCTATGCTAAAAGGTGTCGACCAATTAGCTAACACAGTTAAGTCAACGTTAGGGCCTAAGGGTCGCAACGTCGTATTGGAACAATCATATGGTTCACCAACCATTACTAATGATGGGGTTACCATTGCCAAAGCCATCGAATTAGATGACCACTTTGAAAACATGGGTGCCAAGTTAGTTTCTGAAGTTGCTTCAAAGACTAATGACATCGCCGGTGATGGGACCACCACTGCGACTGTTTTGACGCAATCCATCGTAACGGAAGGTATGAAGAACGTTACGGCCGGTGCTAACCCTGTTGGCATTCGTCGTGGGATTGAAGAAGCTACTAAGACGGCGGTTGACTCATTACACGCGATGGCACACGAAGTTAAGACGCAAGAAGATATTGCGCAAATCGCTTCTGTTTCATCAGCAAGTGAAGAAACTGGTAAGTTAATTGCTGAAGCTATGGAAAAAGTTGGTCATGATGGTGTCATCACGATTGAAGAATCCCGTGGTGTTGATACGAGCTTGGACGTTGTTGAAGGGATGCAATTCGACCGCGGCTACTTATCACAATACATGGTTACTGATAATGATAAGATGGAAGCCGACTTGGACAACCCTTATATCTTAATCACAGATAAGAAGATTTCAAACATTCAAGATATCTTACCATTGTTACAATCAATCGTTGAACAAGGCAAGCCATTGTTGATCATTGCTGATGACATTTCTGGCGAAGCTTTACCAACCTTAGTATTGAACAAGATGCGTGGGACGTTTAACGTTGTCGCTGTTAAGGCACCCGGTTTTGGTGATCGGCGTAAGGAACAATTACAAGATATCGCTATCTTAACTGGCGGAACGGTTATCACTGACGATCTTGGCCTTGAATTGAAAGATACGACGATCGATCAATTAGGTCAAGCGAACAAAGTAACGGTTACTAAGGACAACACGACCATCGTTGAAGGTGCGGGTTCTAAGGACGCCATCTCCGAACGGGTTGAATTCATCCGTAACCAAATCAGTGAAACGACTTCTGACTTTGACAAAGAAAAGTTACAAGAACGTTTAGCTAAATTAGCCGGTGGGGTTGCCGTTGTTCGTGTCGGTGCCGCTACTGAAACTGAATTGAAAGAACGCAAGTACCGGATTGAAGATGCTTTGAACGCCACTCGGGCTGCCGTTGAAGAAGGCTTTGTTGCCGGTGGTGGTACTGCCTTGATCAACGTGATCAAAGACGTTGCTGCATTGAAGGAAACTGGTGACGTTCAAACTGGGATCAACATTGTCAAACGTGCTTTGGAAGAACCAGTTCGTCAAATCGCTGAAAACGCTGGTTTGGAAGGCTCCGTTATCGTTGAAAAGATGAAGGAACAAAAGCCAGGTGTTGGTTTCAACGCTGCGACTGACGAATGGGTCGACATGATTGAAGCTGGTATCGTGGATCCAACTAAGGTGACACGTTCTGCTTTACAAAATGCCGCATCTGTTTCAGCCTTACTCTTAACGACTGAAGCCGTTGTTGCTGAAAAACCTGAAGAAAATGCACCTGCTGCACCAGCCGCACCAAACCCAGGTATGGGCGGTATGATGTAAACAAATCGTAACATTAAGCACTTACTCGGCTGAGTAAGTGCTTTTTTAATGCTGTTGGTGGGCAAATCAACTAAAATATGGGTATTGATTTATCCATAATGGAGCGGTAGGATTAGTCGTTAACGCAAAACAGGGGTACCTGGTCGTGCCCGGTAGTTTTAACTGGTAGTATTAATCAAGCTAAAGTAGTAGAATCTACTTTGACTTAGCTTACTTGGGATAATTATTTTGGATATAAAGGAGTTATTATCATGTGGCGTTATTTAAAACGGTTAGTTATTGGGAAACCGTTAAAAACCATGGACGAGGGTGGGCAAGCGCTCACTAAGTTCAAGGCCCTGGCGCTGCTGTCGTCAGATGCGCTATCATCAGTGGCTTACGGTACTGAACAGATTACGACGGTCTTAATTACACTTTCAGCGGCTGCTTTGATGTATCAATTGTATGTCGCGGCGTTAGTGCTGGTCCTACTGTTTGCCATCACGATGTCGTACCGGCAAATTATCCGGGCTTATCCATCTGGCGGGGGCGCCTACGTGGTTGCTAGTACTAACTGGGGTCGTCCAGCTGGACTAGTGGCTGGGGGCTCGCTGCTCGTCGACTACATGCTGACAGTGGCGGTTTCGGTGACTTCAGGGACTGAAGCCATTACGTCGGCAGTTCCGGCGTTAGCCAATTACCAAGTGCTGATTGCGGTACTGATCGTGATCGCAATTATGGCGCTGAATCTGCGTGGAATGCGTGAATCCGCATCATTCTTAACGTTCCCCGTATACTTTTTCATTATTATGATTATTGGCATGATTCTGTGGGGCATTATGAATATTGCGAGTGGTAACTTAACTTACCATGCATCCGCCGCTGTTGGGGCGCCAGTACAAGGCATGACGCTAGTACTGTTCCTACGAGCCTTCTCCTCTGGGTCGTCATCACTGACCGGGGTTGAAGCCATCAGTAACGCGGTGCCAAACTTTAAACGGCCGAAGCGTAAAAATGCGGCCAATACGCTTGCCATTATGTCGCTCGTGTTGGCAGTATTCTTTGGTGGAATCACTTATTTGAGTTACTACTTGGGAATCAAACCGCAAGCAGACAATACCGTGCTGTCACAAATTGCGACGGCGGTCTTTGGTCACGGCTTGTTCTACTACTTGCTCCAATTAGCCACTGCCTTGATTTTAGCGGTTGCCGCTAACACCGGTTTTTCCGCGTTTCCAATCTTGGCGTACAATTTGGCGAAGGATAAATTCCTGCCACATGCTTACATGGACCGGGGCGACCGGCTAGGCTACTCTAATGGGATTATCTCGTTAGCCGTCGGGGCGATCGCGCTCATCTTTATTTTCCACGGTAAGACGACGCTCTTGATTCCGTTATACGCGGTCGGGGTGTTCGTGCCGTTTACGTTATCTCAATCCGGGATGATCGTGCACTGGCTACGCGAACGTGGTCAATGGTGGTGGATGAAAGCCGCTGTTAACTTCCTAGGTGCCTTGATTTCGTTAGGTCTAGTGGTCTTCTTATTCTTGCTCCACTTTGGCAACGTTTGGCCATACCTAATCGTGATGCCACTGTTGCTTTACATGTTCTTCCGGATTCACGTGCATTATAAACGAGTAGCTGCCCAGTTACGGGTGGTCGCAAAGGAAAAGGCCGCTATTCATGATTATGATGGGGCCACGGTGATCGTGCTCGTTTCAAATGTTACGCGGGTAACGGCCCAAGCAGTCAACTATGCGCGTTCGATTGGGGATTACGTGATTGCGATGCACGTGTCCTTTGATGAAAATCCTGAAAAGGAACATAAAACGGCCGCGGAATTCAAAGAAACCTTCCCGGATGTTCGGTTCGTCGATATTCATTCGTCGTATCGTTCGATTGCCACGCCAACGTTACGCTTCTGTGATGTGATTGCCGAACGGGCGGCGGAACGGAACTTCTCTACTACCGTTTTGGTCCCACAATTTGTGCCTAAAAAGCCTTGGCAGAATATTCTGCATAACCAGACCAGCTTACGGCTACGCGCGGTATTAAATTCGCGTGAAAATATTATTGTGTCGACTTATAACTACCATTTAAAAGAATAGTAACTTGATATTGAAACCCGGTATAACTGCCGGGTTTTTAATTTTGTGTCATAATATGAGTAACGATGGTTATAATTTAAGGGTTTGATTAGCACGTGACGGTTCAAATGTGAACGAATTGTGTTGCCTTTCCTAAGTTTTGGTGAAGCAAGTTGTCAAGCGTCATTGGGATTTGTATAATTATCATAATAAGAGTGAGAAGGGGGTTGCGCACAAATGATCAGGTTTGAAATTTTAGTATGCCTAGTGGCGACCATGATAGTTTCTGCAATCTTGACGCCGTTTGTGCGGAAGCTCGCATTTAAAATCGGGGCGGTGGACAAACCGAATGTCCGGAGGGTCAATAAAATACCGATGCCAACAATGGGTGGCTTAGCGATTTTTATTTCCTATACCGTCGGGACAACTGTCCTCTATCTGATGCACCAATTTCCTAGTCGCATTTTTTTCGCGCTATTAGGTGGCGAGCTGATTATTATTGCGACTGGAATTATCGACGATATTTATGAATTGAAGCCCCGTCAGAAGATGTTGGGTATCACATTAGCGGCACTTGAAGTTTACTTTATCGGTGGCATCCGAATGACGACCTTTACCTTTCCGTTGCTGGGACTGATTCATTTCCAATGGTTAAGTTTGCCGGTGACGCTGTTATGGATTTTAGCCATCACCAACGCGGTGAACCTAATTGATGGTCTGGACGGCTTAGCGACCGGAGTCTCAATCATTTCACTCACGACGATGGGAATCATCGGGTTATTCTTCTTGAATGCGAATATGTTTGTCTCGTTGCTGATTTTTACCCTAGTTGCAGCGATGATGGGCTTCCTGCCGTACAATTTCTTCCCAGCAAGAATTTATCTGGGGGATACGGGTTCCTTGTTCATCGGTTTCATGACGGCGGTGTTCTCGTTGTTTGGACTCAAAAACGTGACGTTGATTTCCGTTGGGATTCCAGTGATGATTTTAGGCGTGCCAATCACGGATACGGTCTACGCGATGATTCGCCGGATCTTGAATAAAAAGCCGATTTCGCAGGCGGATAAACATCACCTGCACCACCGGCTGATGCAATTAGGATTGACCCATCGACAAACCGTCATGGTCATTTACGGGATTGCATTGATTTTTTCGTTCATTTCATTGCTTTACCCGATTTCATCGATCTGGGGTTCAGTTCTCCTGACGATTGGCTTGTTACTGGGACTGGAACTCTTCGTTGAAGCAATTGGCTTAGCTGGCGATAATCGTCAGCCGTTACTCGATTGGATCAAACGAACCGTTGCCCGGCTGACTTCCAAGACTAATCATTAAAAGTTAAGTCAACAAATCAGTTGAATGTAAGGCCCTCTGATATTGTGATTGGTGGCGACGTCATCAGTACGCGTTAGTTAGTGGTCTAACTCACTGCTCAGTTCTGAGTGCGTCCACCGTGGTAGCTTGGCTGCCAGATTGATGGCCTCGCGCTTAAGACAATGGGCACAGCTGGTATCATTCAAATGAAAATACACTTTAAATTATTACAGGCATCCGCCACGTCAATCGTGCGGGTGCCTGTTTTTCGTTATCGCTGCTTGCGTTCATCGACCTCGACTTTACCAAAACTATACAAGCATTTTACACAATCGTCATTCACAATTTACAAACGATCAGTAATATTAAGCATGTTCCAAGCAATCAACGAAGTGTAACCGTCGAGTGGTGATGCTGCTCCATCACCAGCAACAATACTCCTACCCAGTTATGCGATGACGGTTATCATGTTGGTTGCTTCATTTTGATAGTCAATTGAAGAAGGGGAGTTTCAATTATGAAAAAAGCACTGACACTCGGCGCATTGGCAGTAACGATGACCGTTTTACTAGCCGGTTGCGGCAGTAGCTCAGCTACGAGCACGAAGAACACGAGTAGTAGTGGTAGTGGCAGCTCAAAAACAACCAAGATTGTGGCAACCGGATCAACCGCGTTACAACCACTGGTCGAACAAGCTGGCCAAGCTTACCAAAATGAACATGCCAACGTGACGATCAACGTTCAAGGTGGTGGTTCCGGTGCCGGCCTTAGCCAAGTTGCTAAGGGCTCAGTTAATATTGGAAACTCAGACTTATTTGCACAAGAACAAAAAGGGTTAGACGCCAAAGGGTTAGTTGATCATAAAGTGGCCGTTGTGGGGATGGCACCTGTCGTTAATAAGGATGCCGGGGTCACGAATGTTTCTAAGCAAGAATTAGTTAAGATTTTCCAAGGCAAGATTACCAACTGGAAAGATGTCGGTGGTAAGGACGAAAAGATCACCGTTGTCAACCGGGCACAAGGTAGTGGGACGCGGGCAACGTTTGAAAAATGGGGCTTAGATAATGCCAAAGTGGCAACGAGCCAAGAACAAGATTCAAACGGGACGGTTCAAAAAATCGTCAGCACCACACCGGGGGCAATCAGTTACTTAGCGTTCTCACACGTTAAGTCTGATGTTCAAGCCTTAGCCATTGACAATGTTAAACCAACTGAAGCCAACGTTGCCACTAACAAGTGGAAGATCTGGGCATACGAACACATGTATACTAAGGGTCAACCAACTGGCGAACTGAAGAACTTCTTGACGTACATGACGTCCAAGTCAGTTCAAGGCAGTTTGGTTAAGAAATTAGGTTACATTCCGTTGACTTCAATGAAAGTTGACCGGGGCCAATCAGGTGCCATTACTGATTTGAAATAACCGCAAAAAAGTCGAGCAAGTTGTGCTCGGCTTTTTGTGTATCCTAAATATGATCTAGCAGAACTACCGGTAATCCAGCTTAATCCTGAGATACCGGTACTTCCGCAAACTGTTCACCCTGTTCAGTGAAGGTCACTTGACCACTCAATAAATTAGTGATGGCCGTTTGCACCGCGGCTAACTCTGCTGCACTCACTGCGATCGTCTGGGTGACTTGAACGCCGTAATCGGTATTTAGTATGACCAGTTGGTTTTGCTGCAAGTAATAGTTCAACGCGTCGACGTTGCGGTAATCAAGAGCAATCGCCAGCCGCATCTGTAAAACCCGTTCGACTTTGCCACACGCTTCGATTGCAGCGGCCGGGGTCCCGTTGTAGGCGCGAATTAGGCCGCCAGCCCCCAGCTTGATCCCGCCAAAGTAGCGTGTCACGACCGCCAAAACATCGTGAACGTCATTGGCTTTAAGGACTTCCAGAATTGGGGAGCCGGCCGTTCCTGAGGGTTCACCGTCATCACTCATCCGTTGAATGTGGTCGTCGTCGCCTAGCATGTAGGCAAAGCAATTATGGTTCGCCTTCGGGTTGGCAGCGCGGACCGCGGCAATTTTAGCCTGGGCGTCCTCCTCACTGGTAATGCGGTAAAGGTGTGCGATGAAGCGCGATTTCTTGATGGTCTGTTCAAAGACCGTGTCTTGGGTAATGGTGTAATAGGGTTTCGTCAAAATTATCGATTCCTTTCGTGGATTTCAGCATGATTTGCGTATGTAATCTATAAAGGGGTGAAGACGTGCAAGCACAAGAACTATATGGTCGGCAGTTAGCCTTATCCGCCGAGGCCGCGCGTGACTTACCGGCTGGCTGTCAAGTTTTGCCAGCGATGCAAGTGACGGCGACCCAGGTCCAGTGTCAACGCTGTGGCAGTCAGCTGGACCGCCAGCGCGCGCAATTACCGAACGAGCAGTATTATTGTTACCAATGTCTGAATCTAGGTCGTATCAGCACCCTTGTTAAACTCTATCATATGTCAGAACCGAATGCTTTTGCAACGGTCCCGACCTGTACTTGGACTGGTCAGCTAACGGTCCAACAAGCCGCGTGTGCACAAATGATTCAAGAAAAGTTTGCCGCACGAGAACGACAATTATTGTGGGCGGTGACCGGTGCAGGGAAAACGGAAATGCTGTTTCCCGGGATCACTTGGGCCTTAGCACAACGGTGGCGCGTGGCCATTGCGTCACCGCGAGTCGATGTTTGTTTGGAACTGGCGCCCCGATTGCGAGCAGCATTTGCGGATGCGCCAATTGCCGTGCTGCATGGCCGTGACCCGGAACCGTATCAATATACGCAATTGACGATTTGTACGACCCATCAATTGTTACGTTTTCGCCACGCCTTTGATGTCCTGATTATTGATGAAGTTGACGCTTTTCCATTCGCAGCTAATCCGCGGTTGGCATTTGCAGTCAAGCAAGCGCTCAAACCAGATGGCGCACTACTGTATTTAACGGCGACCCCTAGTCCGGCGCTGTTACGGCAAGTTCGACGAGGACAGTTAGCGATTAGTTATTTGCCATTACGGTTTCATCAACACTTACTGCCGACAATTACGGTGCGATTGCAGCCCAACTGGCCCCAGCTACTAGCACACGGCAAGTTGCCGCGGTGCCTAATTCAACGGTTACAGCAGTATCAGACGCGGCACCAACGCTTTTTGTTATTTGTGGCGCGAATCGAACAGTTGGCGCCCGTGCATCATCTGCTCCAACAGTTATTTCCGCAAATGGCGGGGCAGACGGTACATTCGGCGGACCCAGACCGGTTGACGAAGGTCCAGCAGATGCGAGATAAAGCCGTTCAATACTTAATTACGACAACGATTCTGGAGCGCGGCGTGACACTGCCGGGAATTGATGTCATTGTCTTAGGTGCGGATGATGCCGTGTTTTCGACGGCAGCGCTGGTGCAGATTGCGGGCCGGGTCGGTCGTAGCAAGGCACGACCAACTGGACTAGTCTGGTTTATTTGTCAGCAGCATGGCCGTAACATTAAGCAAGCACAGCGCCAGATTCGTACCGTCAATCGAAAGGGGCGAGCATTGCGTGCCAGCATGCCTATTGTGTCAAAGTCAGATTCAGATTAAGTTAACCTTGCCGTGGTTATTAAGCTGGCAACCCATGCGCCGCCCAGTGGTTTGTGACCGTTGCTGGCAACGCTTTGAGTCGATCAAGCGTCTCCATGCTTGTCCAGGTTGTGGGCGCGCACAAGACCAACCGACGCAATGTCTCGATTGTGCCCGCTGGCCGACATTAGCTGGTTTTCATAACGAAGCCCTATTTCGTTACAATGAGGCGATGCAAGCTTATTTTCATCAGTATAAATTCAGCGGCGACTATCAATTGCGGCAGGTGTTTGCGACGGTGTTTCAACAAGCTGTTCGCCAGCGCATCGCCCATACCGCAGCAATAGTTGTGACGATTCCTGTCACGCCCGCGACGATGCAGACCCGGGGATTCAACCAAGTGAGTGGGTGGATACCCACGATTGAAACGGCGGCAGTACTGACGACTCAAGCTACGACTAAGTTAGTGCCGCAGTCCAAAAAAGACCGGCACGCGCGGTTGCTGACGCCCCAACCGTTTAAATTAACCACGCCGACAGATATTACCGGTCAGTCGATTTTAATTGTCGATGATATTTATACGACGGGCCACACGATTCGGCATGCGGCCAGCCTGCTTTTAGAAAACGGTGCCAAGAGCGTGACAGGGCTGACCCTCGCCCGTTAATTTCGGTGGAAAGTGCCGTTTGGATTGTTTATTGTAGCGCTTTCTATTATAATGAAATTAAGCAAAGTAATTAGAGAGTGGTCCTTTAATTACTTTGGGTACACAGTAATGTGTGTGAAGGGAGAGAAGATCTATGCTAAATTTTAATATTCGCGGTGAAAATATCGAAGTGACCCAAGCAATTCGGGACTACGTTCAAAAACGGGTGGGCAAGTTACAGAAGTACTTTGACAATAATGTTGACTCAATTGCCCATGTCAACTTAAAAGTTCACCCAGACAAGACGGCTAAAGTCGAAGTCACTATTCCACTTCCCTATTTAGTTCTCCGGGCAGAAGAAACTTCTCCTGATATGTATGCGAGCGTTGATTTGGTGACCGACAAGTTGGAACGCCAAATCCGTAAGTATAAAACTAAGGTCAACCGTAAGTCCCGTGAAAAGGGCTACAAAGCGATTGACTTTGCAGCGACTGATGAAACAGTTGCCGCTGCCGACAATGATCAGGACGATAAGTTAGACGTTGTACGCACGAAACGCGTGGCTTTAAAGCCAATGGATAATGAAGAAGCAATTCTGCAAATGGATATGCTCGGCCATGACTTCTTTATCTACGAAGATGCGGAAACCGACGCAATTAATATCGTCTATCGGCGTAACGATGGCCGTTATGGTTTGATTGAAACCGACGACAATCACTAAATTTTGAAACGTAACTAACGAGGACTGGTCAGTTGACCAGTTCTTTATTTTTGACCATGGAAGTCTGTTAGGGCAGACGTTCGGTTAAGAAATGCTGTCCGACTGAATTAAAGAACCCGGGTCAGCGATTGGAAATACGGGGTTAAAGACTAATATTTAGTTAAGGATGTAAATAAAACGGCTGACGGTATCGGTTACATAGGGGTCCGTGGTTTTCATTACTAGTAAATAATGGTAAAATGACAGATGGTATTTTATTTTGAAATGGACAATTGAAATTAAAATTTAGATTAATTATTTGGAGAGGATACGTAAATGGCCAACATTTTAAAACGCTGGGTTGAAAGCGACAAGCGGACTATTCGGCGTCTGGATAAGATTGCTAATAAAGTTGAAGCTTATGCTGACGAATACGCCAAGTTAAGTGATGCTGACTTGCAAGCGAAGACCCCAGAATTTCGTGAACGTTACAAGGAGGGCGAATCGTTAGACGATTTGTTGCCAGAAGCATTTGCTACGGCGCGTGAAGGTGCTAAACGGGTGCTGGGACTTTACCCGTTCCACGTTCAAATCCTCGGTGGAATCGTGTTGCATCAAGGTGACATTGCCGAAATGAAGACTGGTGAAGGGAAGACCTTAACGGCCACCATGCCAGTTTATTTGAACGCCATCTCTGGTAAAGGGGTGCACGTTGTTACGGTTAACGAATATTTGTCAGCTCGTGACGCGACCGAAATGGGTGAGCTCTATAACTGGTTAGGCATGAGTGTCGGCATTAACGGTGCTGAAAAGTCACCAGAAGAAAAGCGGGCTGCCTATAACGCAGACATTACTTATTCAACCAATGGTGAAATCGGGTTTGATTACTTACGTGATAACATGGTGGTTTACCGTGAAGACATGGTACAACGCCCATTGAACTTCGCGATTATTGATGAAGTTGACTCCATCCTGATCGATGAGGCGCGGACGCCGTTGATTATTTCTGGTCAGTCAGAAGGAACGACTGGGATGTACAAACGGGCGGACCGGTTTGCCAAGACGTTGACTAAGGATGAAGATTACAAAGTCGACCTCGAATCCAAGACGGTTGCGTTATTGGACGAAGGGATTCGAAAAGCAGAAAAGTATTTCGGTTTAAAGAACTTGTATGATACTGACAACACGGCTTTGAACCATTACTTGGACGAAGCCTTACGGGCCAACTACATCATGCTCAAGGATAAGGACTACGTGATTTCTGACGGTGAAGCGTTAATCGTTGATTCCTTTACGGGTCGGATCATGGATGGTCGGCGTTTCTCTGACGGGTTACACCAAGCGATCGAAGCGAAGGAACACGTTGAGATTCAAGAAGAGACCAAGACCATGGCCAACATCACTTATCAAAATTTATTCCGGATGTATAAGAAGCTTTCCGGGATGACTGGGACGGCCAAGACGGAACAAGAAGAATTCCGTGAAATTTACAACATGGAAGTTATTACGATTCCAACCAACCGGCCAATGATTCGTGATGACCGTTCTGATTTACTGTACCCAACGTTACAAAGTAAATTTAACGCGGTTGTTAAAGAAATCAAGGAACTCCACGAAAAGGGTCAACCAATGCTAATCGGGACCGTTGCCGTGGAAACATCAGAATATTTATCACACCGTTTGGATGAAGAAAATATTCCGCACGTGGTCTTGAACGCCAAGAACCATGCCAAGGAAGCCGATATCGTTGCCAATGCCGGTCAACGCGGCGCCGTCACGATTGCCACCAACATGGCTGGTCGTGGGACGGATATCAAGTTAGGACCGGGTGTCAAAGAAGTCGGTGGGTTAGCCGTTATTGGGACCGAACGTCATGAATCACGGCGGATCGATAACCAATTACGGGGCCGTGCCGGTCGTCAAGGTGATCCTGGGATGTCACAATTCTACCTATCACTTGAAGATGATTTGATGTTGCGGTTCGGTTCTGAACGAATCAAGAACTTCTTGCAACGGATGAACGTGGAAGATGACGACGCTGTGATCCAGTCACGGATGATTACGCGTCAAGTTGAATCTGCGCAGAAACGGGTCGAAGGGAATAACTACGACTCACGTAAAAACGTGCTTCAATATGATGACGTCATGCGGGCCCAACGTGAAGTGATTTACGGGGAACGTCAACAAGTAATCATGGAAGAAAAATCCTTGAAGCCAGTGATTATGCCAATGATCAAACGGACCGTCGAACGCACCGTTCAATTGCATATGCAAGGCGATGAAAAGGATTGGGACCTTGGTGCCGTGGTTGACTTTGCACAAGCGGCCATGGTCAAGGAAGATTCCATCAGCGTCGATGACCTGAAAGGCAAGTCACCAGCTGAAGTTGAGGATTACTTGATGAAGCGGGTCGACGAAGTTTACGATGCCAAGACGAAGCAATTATATGATGCTGGTCAAATGCTTGAATTTGAAAAGGTCGTTTTATTACGAGTGGTCGATTCACATTGGACGGATCATATTGATTCAATGGACCAATTACGGCAATCAATTGGGTTGCGTGGTTACGGTCAGTTGAACCCATTAGTTGAATACCAACGTGACGGTTATCAGATGTTTGAAGAAATGGTCGCCGATATCGATTACGATACGACACGTCTCTTCATGAAGTCAGAAATTCGCCAAAATATTCAGCGTTAAGATTAAGGTTAACGAAAGCGAGTCTGAGACTGAGGTCTTGGGCTCGTTTTACGGTTGCAAACGATATTAAATAAATAATAAATAAGTTGAAAGAAGGGTTCTTTGTGGAATTAAGTGAATATAAACACCTGATCACGGAAATGCAAAGTGCTGTCGACGACTTTAGGGGGTCGCTTTGACTTAGATGCGTTGAACGAAAGCATCCAAGAAAACGAAGCCCGAATGGCCGAACCAGGATTTTGGGATGACCAGGCTGCGGCGCAAAAAGTCATTGACGATAATAATGCGTTAAAGAGTAAGTATGAGACGTTCAAACAATTGTCTGATGAGGTCGGCGACTTAGCGGTGGCGTACGAGTTACTTAGCGAGGAGCCGGATGCTGAGATGCAAGCTGAGTTCGAAACGGACTTCAAGCATGCCGAACATGATTTACAACAGTACCGCCTCAGTTTGCTATTAGATGGCCCGTATGACCGTAATAATGCAATTCTGGAAATCCATCCCGGTGCTGGTGGAACGGAATCACAGGACTGGGGATCGATGTTGCTGCGGATGTACACGCGTTGGGCCGCTAGTCATGATTTCAAAGTCGAAACGGTCGATTATCAAGCGGGTGATGAAGCTGGCATCAAGAGTGTCACGCTACTTATTAGTGGACATAATGCGTACGGTTATTTGCGCTCCGAAAAAGGCGTGCACCGGTTAGTTCGGATCTCGCCGTTTGACGCAGCTGGACGGCGGCATACGTCCTTTGCCAGTGTCGACGTGATGCCGGAACTAGACGACACGGTCGATATCGATGTGCGGCCAGAAGATCTGAAGATCGACGTTTATCGGGCGAGCGGTGCTGGGGGTCAGCATGTTAACAAGACTTCTTCAGCCGTTCGAATCACGCACATTCCGACTGGAATCGTGGTGGCTAGTCAGGCACAACGGTCGCAATTGCAGAACCGGCAAACGGCCCTGAATATGTTGCGGGCCAAGTTGTATGAGCGTGAAGAAGAGAAGAAGGCCAAAGAACGCGCGGCGATTCAGGGTGAACAGATGGACATTGGTTGGGGCTCACAGATTCGCTCCTATGTCTTCCATCCGTACACCATGGTGAAAGACCACCGGACCAATTACGAGTCCCATGATGGTCAAGCCGTGATGGATGGCGACCTTGATCCATTCATGGACGCCTATTTACAATGGAAATTAGCGCAACGGAACCCCCAATAATGATGGGGTAATACTAAGGTGACCTATCGTTGTGTAGGTCGTCTTAGTATTTTTTTGGCCAAAAGTCTTATAATATAGAAATATTAATGCGGTAATAGCAAGGCTGACCAGTTTGAAACGGCGTTGGTCTACACCGGTAAAAATGCTATACTAACTTCAGAGTTTAACGTTAGGGGTCACGCACATGCAGGTATTGAAGATATTCGAATTGTTCCTTTTACAGCCACTCGTTTGGATTGGCTTACTGCGCAGCTATTTAACTGCCAAACGCCGAGTCACCTATGAACGCCAAAATTTTCATAGCGCCATCAATTCACAATTGGTCGAGGTCCGGCACTTTTTCATGGACGGCTGCTTATTGGGAATTTTAATGACCATCATTAGTTTGGCACTCGGGTTAGTGGTCTCACCAGTCTGGGTCGTCCTGTATGAGGCACTTGCGACCATTAGTCTGATTATTCTGCCAGGAATGCTAGTTCCGGTGACGGTCTTTGGCTTGAGTTGGTTGGGATACTGGCTCATGAGCCCCCAATTGACAACAGTTGGCGGAATTTTGCAACAACACGGCATTTCAACGACGAGCATGAGTGGCAACTTGGTCGTTAATGGCCTGATGTTATTAGCCGTTGTTTTGGGGACGACGGCATTACTGCTACGTTGGCATGACCATCAAGGCCGTTCGCCGAAGTTGCAACCAGATCAGCGTGGCAAACGGCTGGTTCGTTACCAATGGCAGCAATTATTAGTCTTACCAGTTGGTGTGTTGATTCCAGGAGATTGGATTCATGCGACGCTCAGCTGGTGGCCGGTATTCACGGTTGGCGAGCGGTCATTTAGTATTATATTATTGCCATTATTAGTTGGTGCCAGTGCGCGGGTTTACAAGCAGTTGCCCCAAATTGCGTGGCGCCAACTCGCGACCCGCTTGGGGGGTGTCGCGGTGGTCAGCGTGATTCTCGCCATTGTGGCCCGCTTTGCAGTACTCAGTCCACAGTGGTTGCTGGGGCTATTAGCATTCGTGGTCGTGTTGACTTGGGTTGTGATGATTCAACATCGATTTGATGATCGGCATCAGCAATTGCGTTTCTCTGATACTGAACAGGGCGTGCGCGTGATTGGTCTCAGACCGAATACACCTGCAGATAAGTTGAATCTAGACTTAGGCGACGTGATTCTGGAATGTAATCGCCAACCGGTCAACACAGAAACGGAGTTTTATGCTGCGCTATTGAAAAGTCCAACCTATGTCCATTTAAAAGTACGTAACCGACAACAAGAATTGATTATTACCGAAACGGCGATTTATAATGGCGCCCCACACGAGTTAGGAATTGTGTTATTCACTGATCAGGAGGATTAATGACCATGGATAAGATTTTAGTGGTAGACGATGAACCGGCAATCGTAACGTTATTGTCATACAACTTAAAACAGGCGGGATACGAGGTCGTGACGGCGACGAATGGTGCGGACGCGTTGTCACTAGGTCTGGAACAATCGTTTACATGTATTTTGTTAGATTTAATGTTGCCGAAATTAGATGGAATGGAAGTCACTAAAAAGTTACGGCAAGAAAAGATTCAAACGCCGATTATTATTGTGACAGCTAAAAATGATGAATTCGATAAGGTCTTTGGATTAGAACTCGGGGCGGATGACTATATCACCAAGCCGTTCTCACCCCGCGAGGTCTTGGCGCGAATCAAAGCGGTGATTCGGCGGACAACCCCTGATGAACCGGTGACACCACCAACGCCAATCGCACCCGCTAATCGTTCCGTGATGCTAGTCGGGGATTTGCAGATTGACCAGAATAAATATCGGGTCGCACGCAACGGTGAAAATATCAGTTTGACACCGAAAGAGTTCGAGCTACTGATTTATTTTGTCGAACGTGAAGGTCGGGTGCTCAGTCGTGATGCGATTTTAAACCATGTCTGGGGCTATGATTATGCCAGTGAGACACGCATCGTGGATATTCACATTTCACATTTACGAGAAAAAATCGAAGCAGATCCAAAACATCCGCGCCTGATTCGGACGGTCCGGGGCTTCGGCTACGAATTCGTGGGTGACAGTCATGCATAATCGCTGGCAACAGACGACCAGAATCTTAGTCATGGAAAATGTCCTGATTACATTGATTGTCCTGGTTGTGTTGCAGCATTTTTCACCAATCAAGTGGTCGTGGGGATTAGTGCTGAGCCTCTGCTGCGGGCTCATTGGCTTAGCAATTATTGAAGGGGTCATCACTTGGCATCAGCAATATAATCGTCAAAAAACGATCGACCGGATGGAAGCCAAACTACGCCAGATGAGCAGTCAGCAGTTTCCACCCCACATTTTACTGCCACAGTCAGATCCGTTATATAGTCTGGCCCAGGCAGTCAATCAATTAGAAAGCTTTCAAAAGCATCAAACGCGGCGTGCGGAGTTACAAGAAAAAGAACTGATGATGATCATGCGCTATTTACCCGTTGGGGTGATGGTAATTGACCATCGCCGACAAGTACAACTGTCCAATCCAACGATGAGTGAGTTGTTACAGGTTCCCGTTAACTCTGTTGCCCACATTTATACGAAGGACATCCAACTGTACGCGTTGACCAAGTTGATTGAAGATACGATTACTAGTGGTGACAATCAACGGGCGACGATCACATTGACGCCGGCACCTAATACGCAAGTGGTGGAAGCTTCCACTGTTTACATTCAAGGGAACCGCGGCCAGTTTCAAATCGTCTTGATTCTGTATGATATTACTGAGGTCTATATGATCGAACAGATGCAGGATGATTTTGTTAGCAATGCCAGTCATGAATTGAAGACGCCGATTACGGCGATTGCGGGGTTCACTGAGACGTTACTTGGCGGGGCTAAGGATGATCCAGAAACGCTCGACCAATTTTTACACATTATTGCGGATGAGAGTCAGCGGCTGATCGATTTGATTCAAGACGTGCTCTCGTTGTCACGCATTCGAGCTCAGAACACGACCAAGTTAACCTTGTCGTCAGTTGCGGTGCGACCGTTGATTACGCAAGAACTAGCGGTCGTTCAGCAGGCCACCGACCGGCAACACTTGACGATTAATAATCAAGTTGATCCGGATTTGACCGTGACCAGTGATGCCCAAAAACTCAATCAAATCGTCAAAAACTTGCTGACGAACGCGATTAAATATAATCGACCACAGGGGAGTGTGACGATTGCAACCCATGTCGGTGAACAATCTTGGTCGTTGATTATTAAAGATACTGGGATTGGAATTAGCGCGGACGACCAGCAACGGATCTTTGAGCGCTTTTATCGCGCCAGCCCATCCCGCTCACAGCAACTCGTGAGCGGCACGGGACTCGGACTAGCCATCGTCCAGGAACTCGTGAATGCGATGCAAGGCACGATCGAAGTGGTCAGTCAGCGAGGCGTCGGTACAACAATGACGGTGACGCTACCTTTAATTGCGCCGGAATCAGATTAACTAACCGGTGATACGCATTGTAGGCGTTATTCTTTAGCATTAAAGATAATTAAAACGTGCTATTTTCTAAGTTCAAGAGCCGCCAGCTGAGACCCGCTGGAACAGTGCGAGTTAGCGTAAACTTGCTGTCGTGGAGACGTCCTAGGCCGGCTTCCAGGCATTCTGGGCAATGGCCGGAACGTGGTGGACACAGATTTAAGCCGACGACCCACGTCTTAAATACTGGTCTTCCACTAACCAAGCCAAAAACGCTTGCTAAGTGGAATTTCACCACTGGGCCTTGCCCAGAATACCTTCCAGCCGGGATGGTATTCGAAAGGCAGACATGTGTGGACCCAACATTTTATTGGATTAGTCTTTGATTCCTTGGTACACGGGGACTTTGATATTGAACTTTCAGATCAGTTTCTAACAATCGTTAAACTTTCTTACCCAATGTTTTAGCTTTTCGAATCAGCGACTCCACGGTACTTGTCAGAACTTTTCCTAGTTGTCTGAGATAGCAAAATCTTGGATTCTCAACGAAGATAATCCTATCGACTAAGTCCAAGACCAGTTGCTATTGAAGTTGGTGGCATTAAGATGGGTGAATAATATTTGTTAATCTTCTCAGCAGTTAAATGCCATAAGTCATCATCGATACTGATTAAGAGCTTTCTTGAAGGGCAAGCCACCTAATATTCAGTGGTCAGTTGTACCAAGTTAGGTGGTCGTTCATCCGCCATTCGAGCGGCTTCCCGACTGGAGGGGCTGGCTGACAATGCTCAAGGGCGAAGTTCTTCTTGTCCGGGTGGGTTTCCCGGGCTAGAAGAAGACTCGTATTTGAAATTGCGCAGTGGTCTTCTGCGTGAGTTCAAATCGATGTCCGCCCTGTTCCAGCGTTGTTAGCCAGCCCCGGAAGTCGAATTAGGAAGCGCATTGGCTGACGCACAGGACGCCAACTTGGCACGTTTTAATCATGATTCATGATAAATCAACTAACACATTGTGTCCGTGATATTAATGGTGCCCACTGACAAGTCACCATTAAAAATGATTCAAAACATAACGATTTTCAAAGTGAAATGTAAACTTTGAAAATCGTTTTTTTGTGCACTTTTCTCATGTTCTTGCCATTTTAGGACGGATAAAGCGTCAAATCCTTAAAAATAATTCGACGTTTACACAATCTTTACAAAACTCATATAAAGCATTTACACAAACTTTGTATTATTGATATTGAGCAATGGGTAGGAGGTATACATTTATGAAAAAAAGTCGGGTCATCCAATTAATTGGGTTGGTCGTGATTATTGGATTGGTCGGGTTGGCGTATGTGCGTCGTGACCGGACCAGTGCCAGTGAATCGATCACAGCAGTTGGATCAACGGCCTTACAGCCACTAGTTGAAGCTGCCGGTGAACAATATAGTAGTACCCACACCGGGGTATTGATCAATGTGCAGGGTGGTGGTTCTGGAACGGGGCTGAGTCAAATTCAGTCGGGCGCTGTCGCTATTGGTAACTCAGATATTTTTGCAGAAGAACAATCGGGTATCACCGCTAGTAAGTTGATTGACCATCGGGTTGCCGTGGTCGGCATCGCACCAATCGTCAACAAACGCGCGGGTGTCACTAATTTGACGCAACAACAGCTCATCCAGATTTTCACGGGTAAAGTGAAGAACTGGCGTGAAGTCGGTGGACGGGACTTACCAATCACACTGATCAACCGCGCACAGGGCTCTGGAACACGTAAAACCTTTGAGCGGTATGCCTTAAAGGGTCATGACAGTATTGAATCCCAGGAACAGGATTCTTCCGGATTGGCACGCTCAATCGTTGCCAGTACGCCAGGTGCCATCAGCTACGTGGCATTTTCATATTTAGACAAATCTGTTCAGACCGTCAAAGTTGACGGTGTTCGACCAACAGAGCAAAATGTGCGGAATAATCGCTGGTACATTTGGTCGTATGAACATTTATATACCGGGAAAAATCCCAACCAATTAACTAAAAAATTTATTGATTACATTTTATCAACCGCTGTTCAACAAAAGTTAGTCAAGCAGTTAGGTTATATTTCGGTCCATGACATGCAAGTTCAGCGGAATGCGGCCGGTAAAGTTTCAGTTGTGAAATGAGGGAGAGCGCATGGATAAAATTAGAGAGAGTTTATTGAAGAAATCAGTTGCTAGCAAGATCGAACGACGTGGTAAAGCCATTAGTTTGCTCTGCCTAGCTTTAATTGTCGGCGTCGTTTTTTTGATTTTTTACTTTGTGGCGTCACGGGGACTCGCAACGTTCTTCGAAAATCACATTAATATTTGGCAATTCTTGAGCGGCACACAATGGAATCCTGGCACGATTGGCAGTAATGGTCAACCGGCCGTGGGCGCCTTACCAATGATTGTCGGGTCGTTCTTGATTACGATTCTTTCCGCATTGGTTGCAACGCCCTTTGCCATCGGAACTGCCGTCTTTATGACTGAAATCTCACCTCGTCGCGGGGCACAAATCTTGCGGCCAGTTACTGAGTTATTGGTCGGTATTCCATCAGTTGTTTATGGGTTTATCGGTTTACAAGTTGTTGTACCATTCGTTCGCAATACGTTTGGCGGTAGTGGTTATGGGATCTTATCAGGGACGTTCGTGCTGTTTGTCATGATTTTACCGACTGTGACGTCCATGACGGCCGATGCGTTGAATGCGGTCCCTCGTTATTACCGAGAGGCGTCCTTAGCTTTGGGTGCAACGCGTTGGCAGACAATTTATAAAGTCGTGTTACGCGCTGCGATTCCTGGCATGCTGACGGCGGTCGTCTTCGGGATGGCCCGGGCGTTTGGGGAAGCCCTCGCGGTACAGATGGTCATCGGGAATGCGACGCTGTTACCACACAACTTGGTCTCGCCAGCAGCAACCTTGACGAGTATCTTGACGATGGGAATTGGGAACACGGTCATGGGGTCATTACAAAATAATGCACTCTGGTCATTAGCAATGATCTTGTTACTGATGTCCTTAGTCTTCAACCTAGTTATCCGCTACATTGGGCGAAAGGGGAAATTAAACCATGAACGCTAAACGAACTGATAAAATGGCGACCGGGATTCTCTACGGCGTCGCGGCCTTCGTGGTCATTATTCTAGTCGCCCTGTTAGGGTACATTTTGATTCAAGGGGTGCCCAAGATTTCTTGGCACTTCTTAACATCACCAGCGTTAGCCTTTGAAGCTGGTGGGGGGATTGGGATTCAATTGTTCAACTCCTTCTACCTGTTATTTTTAGCCTTACTGATTTCGCTCCCAATCTCGCTGGGTGCCGGAATTTATTTAAATGAATACGCGCCACAAAATACGGTCACTGGTTTGATTCGGACGACCATCGAAATTTTGAGTTCTTTACCTTCCGTGGTCGTGGGGTTGTTCGGTTATTTATTCTTCGTGGTTCAGTTCAAGTTAGGCTTTTCGATTCTGTCTGGGGCGTTTGCACTGACTGTTTTCAACTTACCGATTTTGACGCGGAGTATTGAAGAAGCCTTAGCCAATATTTCAGATAATCAGCGAGAGGCGGGTTACGCCCTTGGATTATCACGCTGGGAGGCGGTGACCAAAATCGTCGTCCCCGCTGCGTTACCAAGTATCATTACGGGGGTCGTCCTCAGTGCCGGCCGAATCTTTGGGGAAGCCGCAGCCTTGATCTACACGGCGGGCCAAAGTGCACCAGCGTTGGACTTTACCAACTGGAATCCGTTCGACATTAGTAGTCCGTTGAGCCCCTTACGACCAGCCGAAACGTTGGCGGTCCACATTTGGAAAATCAACTCTGAAGGGATCATGCCGGATGCCAAAGCCGTTTCAGCCGGTGCTTCAGCCGTGCTGATTATTGCGGTCTTACTCTTCAACTTCTTGGCTCGTTGGCTCGGCAAACGCTTGTACAAACACTTAACCGCTGAATAAAGGAGGCCGTTTTGATGGCAGATAACACAATGATGACAACGCAACGAAATATTATGACGTTTGATCCTAAAGACCACGAAATCGCGCTTTCTACCGAAGACTTACACGTCTTTTACGGGAATTCGGAAGCCATTTCGGAAGGTGATTTGCAATTCGAACGGTATAAAATCAGTGCGTTAATTGGCCCTTCTGGTTCCGGGAAGTCGACCTACTTGCGGTCTTTAAACCGGATGAATGACCGGATTGCGACTGTAAAGGGTAAAATTATGTATCGTGGCTTGGATATTAATAGTAATGACATTGATGTCTATGAAATGCGTCGGCACATTGGGATGGTGTTCCAACGGCCGAACCCGTTTGCAAAGTCGATTTATGAGAACATTGCCTTTGCATTGCGGCAGCGTGGGTTGAACAATAAACAACAGTTGGATGAAATCGTTGAACGTTCACTCCGTCAAGCTGCGATGTGGGACCAAGTTAAGGACGATTTGAATAAGAGTGCGTTAGCGCTATCCGGTGGGCAACAGCAACGGCTCTGCATCGCGCGGGCAATTGCGGTCAAGCCTGATATCTTATTACTGGATGAACCGGCGAGTGCCCTCGATCCAGTCTCGACTAGTCAAATCGAAGATACCTTACTAGAATTAAAGCAAAACTACACGATTATTATCGTGACTCATAACATGCAACAAGCGTCACGGATTAGCGATTACACGGCGTTCTTTAACCTTGGAAAGGTCTTGGAATACTCAGAAACTGGTGAGATTTTTACGAATCCGCAAGTTGACCTGACAAACGACTACATTTCCGGGAACTTTGGATAGGAGGATCGTTCATGAGTACAATTTTAACGACTGAGAACTTATCATTATTTTATGGTAAAAAAGAAGCTCTGAAAGGTGTTAACCTAGACTTTGAGGACCGCGGGATCACTGCGTTGATTGGCCCTTCCGGTTGTGGGAAATCCACTTTTCTGCGCTGCCTGAACCGCATGAATGATCTGATTCCAAACGTCACGATTACTGGTGAAGTTAATTTTAACCAGCATAATATTTACGCTCCGACGATGGATACGGTACAATTACGGAAAGAAATTGGGATGGTATTCCAACAACCCAATCCTTTTCCGTTCTCAATCTATGAGAACGTGGTCTATGGGCTACGTTTAGCTGGTGTCCATGATAAGGAACGTTTAGATGCGGCCGTTGAAAAGAGTTTGAAGCAAGCGGCAATTTGGGATGAAGTTAAGGACCGCTTGCACGCCAATGCGTTATCACTGTCTGGTGGGCAACAACAACGGGTCTGCATCGCACGGGTGCTTGCTGTGGAACCCGATATCATTCTCCTAGATGAAGCAACCAGTGCGCTGGATCCCATCTCTAGTCGAATGATTGAAGAGACCCTATTGAATTTACGTCAAGATTACTCTATCATAACTGTTACGCATAACATGCAGCAGGCTTCACGAATTTCTGACCGCACGGCGTTCTTCTTGAATGGTGAATTGATTGAAGTGAACGATACCAAGCAGATTTTCATGAATCCGGTTAGACAAGAAACCAATGACTATATTTCGGGACGATTTGGTTAGGAGGAAAAAACATGCGACGACTTTTTGATGATGAACTAAATGATATTGATGCAAACTTCACTGAGATGGGAATGATGGTCAGCGAAACGATCGAAAAGGCGGTTAAAGCCTTTATTGACCATGACCGCGATTTGGCCCAAGAGATCATTGATAATGATAAAAAAATCAATCAACGTGAAGTGGAACTAGAACAAAAATCGTTTGAAATGATTGCGTTATACCAGCCCGTGACTTCCGACTTACGGGAAATTGTCACCATCTTGAAAGCCGTTTCTGAATTGGAACGTATGGCTGACTACGCGCGTAACATTGCCCACGCCACGATTCGGGTCAAGGGTAACGTTCGTGTTCCTGAAATCGAAGCCGCGTTATCCGAAATGGGTAACCGGGTTCGGAAGATGGTAGAAGACATGTTAGCCGCCTACGTGAAGAGCGATGACCAAGAGGCACGCCGCGTTGCCGCCAAGGATGCCAAAGTCGGTGAGATGTACGACAAGATCAACGCTAAGGGCATCTCTAAGATGGAACGGCACCCAGAGACGGTAATCGGATCGACCGATTATTTAAATGTGGCGACTTACCTGATGCGGATTGGGGCCTTAGTAACGAATATCGGCGAATGGATCGTTTATTTGAACACGGGCGAAATCATCGAACTGAATCCAGAAAGCTCCAACTTAGTCTAGTTAATCATAAATAATTCTTTAAAGCCGGTCGTCTCGTTTGCAACCGGCTTTTATAATTAGTAAGATAAAGTTAGACCAGACTTATAAGGAGTGGCTAACGATGAAATCAAATACAAAACAAAAATTAACTAAATCCAATAATCGCGTTTTTGCCGGAGTCTTGGGCGGAATTGCTGAATATTTAAATTGGAATGCAAATGTATTACGAGTCTTATATGTTATTTTGACCTTAATTACCCATGGCTTTGGTCTTTTGGTATACTTATTATTAATGACAATTATTCCAAGTAAGCCAGAAAATACCGGCTTCTTCGAACAGATGCGGCAGAGTGCTGGCCAACCAGCACAACCAACCAAACATGGACGAAAAGAAATTCATAATGTTCATGAGGAGGATGAGCCGCGTCACCAAGATTAATGGAGTGATAAAAAAGTGGGTTTTGTGAAACGAATTTTAATCAATACGATCCTATTTATTGCGATTGCAGGCTTCTTTCAGAGTAGCTTTCACGTTGCCAATGTGTGGATGGCGTTATTAGCAAGCTTAGTGTTGGCGTTCCTGAACGCTGCCATTAAGCCGGTATTGATCATCCTTTCATTGCCAATTACGTTAATCACGTTAGGGCTGTTTAGTATTGTCATCAACGGGTTTATGCTCCAAATGACCTCGTTTGTCGTTGGCAAGAATAACTTTGGCTTTTCGAGTTTTGGCATGGCGATTCTTGTCTCCGTCCTGATGTCGATTGCCAATGTGATCGTATCCAATTTTTTCGCAAAAGACAGCATTGATGGTGAATAAAGCGCTTTAAAGTGCTAAAATTAGCAGATAGGGATAATCCGTTTTCAGTCATAAAAGTGTGGCCGCTTGAAAAGGTAGCGTAATAGCGCGACTGGACAACGCCGGTCACACTTTTTTATTAACGGAACGATTTGGAGGGATTCATTTGGCAGAGAGTGTAACCGTTGCCGATTTGGTTAAAAATACGCGTCTGGACGTTTACCATGGCGCTGATTTATTAGATAAAAAAGACATTACGACTAGTGATATTTCACGCCCGGGACTCGCGTTGACCGGTTACTTCAACTACTATCCACGTGAACGGGTTCAATTATTAGGCAAAACTGAAACCGCTTATTCAAAGAACATGAGTCATGATGAACGGTTGATGATTTTTCGTAAAATGTGTCAATTAACGACGCCAGCGTTTGTGATTTCAACTGGTTTACCAGTGCCAGAAGAACTGGTTCAAGCTGGTGAAGAGAATGGGGTGCCGATTCTTGGCACTAAGATGACGTCGTCACGGATCTTGAGTAATATGACCAATTACTTGGAAGGCAAACTCGCTGAACGGCAGTCCGTTCATGGGGTCTTGGTCGATATTTATGGTCTCGGTGTCTTGATCACTGGTGACTCCGGTGTTGGGAAGAGTGAAACCGCGTTGGAATTAGTCAAACGGGGCCATCGTTTGATTGCCGATGACCGGGTCGATGTTTATCAACAAGATGAACAAACACTGGTTGGTGAAGCGCCTGCAATTTTGAACCACCTATTGGAGATTCGCGGTATCGGAATCATTGATGTCATGAACCTCTTCGGGGCTGGTGCGGTCCGTCAAGATACTGACATTGACCTCATCGTCCACTTAGAGAATTGGACGCCTGATAAGCAATTTGATAGACTAGGGAATGGAGAACAGAATCGGAAATTCTTTGATGTTGAAGTTCCAGAAATCTCAATTCCAGTCAAGACCGGGCGTAACCTTGCCATTATTATTGAGGCGGCGGCCATGAACTTCCGTGCCGAGAGTATGGGATATGACGCAACCAAGGTATTTGATGATAACTTGAACAAGCTGATCAAAACGAATTCCGTCCACGATTCTCACAAGGCATAAGGAGATGGCAGTAGCGTGAATACCGTTTTAGGGGCACTTAACCCGATTGCACTACGGTTGGGACCAATTCAGGTCCATTGGTACGGCGTCATTATTGCGAGCGCCGTCGTGATTGCGGTGGCACTCGCGGTACGTGAAGGTCAGAAGCGGGGCATTCGTCCCGATGATATTTACGACATGATTTTATGGGCACTCCCATTTACGTTGATTGCGGCGCGGACGTATTACGTCATCTTTCAGTGGTCGTATTATAGTCAACACCCGAGCGAGATTATTCGTATCTGGGATGGTGGGATTGCCATATACGGTGGCTTGATTGGTGCCGGAATTGTGGTCGTCCTATTCTGTCGGTCGCGGTTCATTCCCACCTGGTTAATGTTGGACGTTGCGGCGCCCACGGTGATCATGGGCCAAGGAATTGGTCGCTGGGGTAATTTTATGAACCAGGAAGCCTTTGGGCGTGTCACGAGTCTGAGCTTCTTGCAAGGGCTTCATTTGCCCGAATGGCTCATCAATCAGATGTATATCCAAGGCGCGTATCGCCAACCGACTTTTTTGTATGAATCAGTCTGGGATTTATTGGGGTTTGTGATGTTGATGGTGACCCGCCATCGAACGAATTGGTACAAGCAAGGTGAGGTCTTCTTGACGTACGTTGCTTGGTACGCCTTTGGTCGCTTCTTTACGGAAGGGATGCGTACTGATTCGTTAATGTTATTTAACGTCATTCGAGTCTCACAAGCATTATCAGTCGTGCTCTTCTTCGGGAGTATCGGCCTGATGATCTGGCGGCGGCGACGTCATCCAGAGAATCGCTGGTATTTAGCTGGTTCAGGGCAAAAGATTGCCACGGAAAACAAGTAGAGTAGAGGTTATTTACATGTCAAAACAAATTGCCGTCTTAGGTGCTGGCTCATGGGGCAGCATCTTGGCAAATTTATTAGATGAAAATGGTCATTCCGTTCGTTTATGGTCGTACGCACCTGCACAGGTCGCTGAACTCAACGAACACCACACGAATCAGCGCTATGTGCCTGATTTTCACTATTCAGAAACATTGACGGCTTATTCAGATTTAGCAACCGCAATCGACGGTGCCGACGTGATTTTATTCGTCGTTCCAACCAAGGCAATTCGAAGCGTCGCACACCAAGTTGCCGACGTGTTAGCGAAAACGAATGCCCACCCAATCATTGTTCACGCAAGTAAAGGGTTGGAACAAGAGACCCATAAACGGTTGTCGCAAGTCTTGGCTGAAGAAATTCCGTCTGCGCAACGTGAAGCAATCGTCGTATTATCAGGGCCAAGTCACGCTGAAGAAGTCGCACGGAAAGATATTACGCTGATTACTGCGGCGAGTGATAATGAGGCGGCGGCCGAAACGGTACAACAACTCTTCATGAACGATTACTTCCGAATTTATACGAATACGGACGTGGTCGGTGTTGAACTGGGCGCTGCGCTCAAAAACATTATCGCGTTGGGTGCTGGTGCGTTACATGGCTTAGGCTATGGTGACGATGCCAAAGCAGCCTTGATGACGCGGGGACTAGCTGAAATCAGTCGGTTAGGTGTTGCGCTAGGGGCGAACCCATTAACGTTTATCGGCCTTTCTGGTGTCGGCGATTTAATCGTTACTGCGACGAGTGTGCATTCACGTAACTGGCGTGCTGGTAACGAGCTCGGCTCCGGTCAAGATTTGAAGACGGTCATTGATACGATGGGTATGGTTATTGAAGGTATTCCGTCAACTAAAGCGGCTTATGAATTAGCTCAGCAACAAAATATCGAAATGCCCATCACGGAAGCGATTTATGATGTATTATATAAGAGTGCTGATATTAAGGAAGTCATTCCACAATTAATGCGGCGCGAGGGGAAACCTGAGATTCAGTAGGAGTTTCCAAACTAATTTCACTATTTTTAGGAGGATTATCACATGTCAAAAGTTAGAAAAGCCGTTATCCCAGCGGCCGGTTTAGGGACCCGGTTCTTACCTGCTACTAAAGCGATGCCTAAGGAAATGTTACCAATCGTTGATAAGCCAACGATTCAGTTCATTGTTGATGAAGCACGCAAATCTGGTATCGAAGATATTGTTATCGTTACTGGTAAGAGTAAGCGGAGTATTGAAGATTACTACGATTCTAATCCAGAACTTGAAGATAATTTACGGGCCAAGCACAAGGAAGAAATGCTGAAGCTGGTTCAAGAAACGACCGATATTAACTTATACTTCATTCGTCAATCACACCCACGTGGCTTAGGGGATGCGGTCTTAACGGCCAAAGCGTTCGTTGGTGACGAACCATTCGTTGTCATGCTTGGTGATGACTTGATGGAAGATAAAGTGCCATTAACGAAGCAATTGATGAATAGTTACGATAAGACACATGCTTCAACCTTGGCCGTTATGAAGGTTCCTCACGAGGAAGTTTCGAAGTATGGGGTCATCAATCCTGAAAGTGAAAAGGAACCTGGCTTGTACAACGTTAACAACTTTGTTGAAAAGCCATCACCTGAAGATGCACCTAGTGATTTAGCCATCATTGGTCGTTACTTACTAACACCAGAAATTTTTGATGTTCTAGAACATCAAAAACCTGGTAAGGGTGACGAAATTCAATTGACCGATGCCATTGATACGTTGAACAAGACGCAACGCGTTTTCGCCCACGAATTCAAAGGTACGCGGCATGATGTTGGTTACAAGTTCGGTTACTTGAAGACGACCATCGAATACGGGTTGACTCATCCAGATGTTAAGGACGACTTACGGACTTACATCAAGGACTTAGGTGCCCAATTAACCAAAGAAGATAGCACAACGGCACCAAAGGCCACTAAAAAAACAACCAAATAAGCGCCACTGATCAGGTTGAGCATCGTCTTAACTTGATTGACGAGCGAGAATCGGCAGCCATTCCAATCTGGGGTGACTGCCGATTTTTTTGCGGTGGTCAAATGAGGTGAGAAGTCGTATGGCTGACCCATGTCAGAAATACCGATCAATGAACTGGCCGGCTACGGTATGCTGCATAAAAAAGCCATGAAATCTGCTTCAAATTTCATGGCTGTAATCCAAGACAATCGCACGTCGTTATCAGTGTGAGCCCCAATTAATGATGAATAATAGCTAATGGTCGGCCTTTAATTTGAATAAATGTGGTTTGCCGTAATAGTAACCTTGGCGTAATGCGATATTTAAGTCATCTGCCATCTGGTCTTCAACGTCATTTTCGACGCCTTCGAGAATCAGGCGAATATCATGCTTTAAAGCGATGTCGCGCCAAAATTTCAGTTGAATTGGAATCTCGTTTTCGCGATCTTCCGCGCGAAAGTTTTGCATCGCAAACTTGATTTCTTCAGCTGATTCTAACAATGGTTTGATGTGATCATACACGTTGATGCCAGTCCCAACATCATCAAGACTGAATTGTAAACCGCTGGCCTTGTACTTGGCAATTTGTTGTTGCATGGCCGCCAGCGTATAGGTGTCTTCACCCGGTTCTTCGGTGACTTCAACGATGACGTGAACCGGGAATAATTTCTTCTGCGCGTCAATGACGGCGTTGGCGATGTCATCGTTCAGAAATTGTTTGCGGTTGAAATTAATCGACACCGAGCCAATTTTAAGTGCTAGTTCACTGGCCGTAGCCTTTAGTAAGCTGACTTGTACATCGATTGGAATATTATCGAAGCTCTCCGGTAATGTCCAGCGGTCCTGATCGGTTTCACGATAGCGAATCAGCATTTCGTAACCAATCAGTGAATTATTAAATTTATTTAACTGAGGCTGAATAAAGTAACGGTACATGAGCTGGCTCCTTTGATTGGATTAAAACGTTGAACCTTTCACTAATACATACTATACCAAATAACGACTTAGGGAAACTGTTTGTCACTGACTTTTTTGCATTATGTTGAATGTCAATTGGGATAATGATAATTGTGCTCAATCAACTAGTTGGCCAGTTAAGTGCTCACAGTCGTTGATAAGCGGCAGAAATTAAACGAGTTCAGGTCCCACATCGCAGTTTGTCATTCGGGGGTTTGGTGGTTACGGACGGGTGATATGTCTCGTGCAGCGTCAGCATAATTTGTGGTGGTCTTAATTCGCGACGAGATGAGTATGAGATTGCACGACCGAGTCAGTTGAATACTTGCTGTTTTTAGGGCGACTAAGCTGTTCAAGAAGACTGGTTTCAATTCGGCCGTAACAACCGTCAGCCAACCCTGACCATAACGACGGTTATCAGGTTATCAATAACTGTGTCAATTGTTGATTAAGTAATGTAAATTTAGAGAGAAGCAGTTATAATTGATTATGTTTAAATAAATCAAATTAATAATGGGAGTAAATGAAATGAAAATCGTAATTGTTGGGTGTACCCATGCTGGGACTGCCGCTGCAGCCCAAATTTTGAAAAGTCATCCTGAAGCCACAGTTCGAATCTATGAGCGTGATGATAATATCTCCTTTCTATCCTGTGGGATTTACTTGTACTTGGGGGGCAAAGTCAATCACCTAGAGGACATGTTTTATTCTTCACCAGAGGCCTTAGCCAAGCTGGGAGCGTGTGTTAAAACACAGCATAACGTGCTCAAAATTGACGCGCAGGCCAAAACGCTGCAAGTCGTCGATATGCAGACGGGGAAAGTCTTCGATGATACCTACGATAAGTTGATTATGACGACGGGGTCAAACGTGGCCGTGCCACCGATTTTTGGGATTGATGAATCCAAAGTGTTGCTCTGCAAGACTTATCAACAAGCCCAAGAAATTTACGAGACTGCCAAGGACAATCAGCGCATTGCCATCATTGGGGCGGGCTATATTGGTACGGAATTATCCGAAAGCTATGCTAATACGAATCATGACGTCACCTTGTTCCAATCACATGACCAGATTTTGAATAACTACATTAGTCCGGATATGTCCGATCAGGCGGTGCAATTGTTGAAAGCGCACGGCGTCAACGTGTTGCTGAACCATCAAGTGACGGCCTTTACTGGTGGGGATGATGGCGAACTCGTTATCGAAACCAATCAGGGCGATTTTACGGCTGATTTGGCAATCGTCGGGACCGGGTTTGTGCCGAATACGGAATTGTTGCGGGGACAGGTCGAGATGGATAAACACGGTGCCATCATTATCAATGACTATGTGCAGACCTCGAATCCTGATATTTACGCTACCGGGGACTCGTGCGTCGTCAACTTTAATCCGACTGGGGCGTCAGCCTACACGCCACTAGCGACTAATGCCGTTCGTCAAGGTGCTTTGGCGGGGTTAAACGTCTTTGGCAATCAGCAACGTTACATGGGGACACAAGCGACGTCCGCGATGCAACTCTTTAACCACACACTGGCAACGACCGGTTTAACGCTGAAAATGGCCCAGCAAAGTCATATTCCAGCCGAACGGGTCACGTTTGACGGCACGTGGCGGCCTAGCTATATGCCAAGCACCGATAAACTCACGATCGAACTCATCTATAATCCGGAGAATCGTAAAATTTTGGGTGCCCAATTCTTGAGTGCTCATGAGGTCGCCCAGTCCGCGAACGCAATCTCGATTGCGATTCAAAATGGGAATACGATTGATGACCTAGCCTTTGTCGACATGTTATTCTCGCCTAATTTTGATGACCCGTTTAACTACCTGAACTTGGTCGCACAACAAGCCGTTGAACAGGAACGTCAGGCCGGACGCGATAACCCCCGTATCACGGCCTATGGCGATTGGGCAAAACAAAATGACCGTGACTTACAGTAAGCCGTTACGTCGATATTGGTGGTTAATCGGCCTGCTGATAGCGTTGATGGGACTGAGTGGGTGTCGGACAGCAGACGACCGTAAAGCCGCCCAAACAAGCGCCCAGTGGCTTTGTCGTGACTACGAAATATGCGGCTGACCGAATCAAAACGAATTTTGCGAAGAATTTGCAACGGTCGACCAGTTTGAATGCCTTAGAAATTTTATTGGTCGTCGGAATCGCCAGTTGGGATGCCGATAAAATGCAGAGCCCGTATGACTTTATGAATACAGGCATCAAGGAGACGGAATACGATGTGGCGCGTTGATTTCGGTTGTGTACAAACAAGATAGTCGACAAATATAAATTTTGGGGGTATATTAGGCGTCATAGTAATTTAAGTGGAAGGGGTCTTTAGAAATGGCAAAGAGTTACGACGTGATTATTATTGGTGCGGGGCCTGCCGGCATGACAGCCGCCCTCTATGCTTCACGGGCCAATCTATCAGTACTGCTATTAGATCGCGGAATCTATGGTGGACAAATGAATAATACCGCCGCAATTGAAAATTATCCTGGTTTTAAATCAATTTTAGGACCGGATTTGGCTAAAGACATGTATGAATCAGCGACCCAATTTGGGGCTGAATATGCTTATGGTAGTGTTGAATCTGTTGAGGATCGTGGCGATGTCAAAATCGTGACGACCGACAGTGATACGTTCGAAACGAAGGCCCTCGTCATTGGGACCGGTTCTGAATATCGTAAGTTAGGCGTTCCTGGCGAAGATACGTATGGTGGCCGGGGTGTCTCATACTGTGCCGTTTGTGACGGTGCGTTCTTCCGCAACAAGCACGTGGTCGTTGTCGGTGGTGGCGATTCCGCAATCGAAGAAGGCACGTACTTGACGCAACTCGCTGATAAGGTCACGGTGATCCATCGTCGGGACCAATTGCGGGCACAACAAATCTTACAAGACCGGGCATTCGCAAACCCTAAGATTGAATTTGTCTGGAACAGCAATGTGACGGAAATCGTCGGTGACGACAAGAAGGTCACTGCGGTTAAGGTCAATAACAACAAGACGGGCGAAGACAGCGAAATTGCAGTCGATGGTGTGTTTATTTATGTTGGGATCAACCCAATTACCAAGCCATTCAGTAATCTTGGCATTACCGATGAAAATGGCTGGATTGAAACCAATGATCACATGGAGACCAAGGTTCCTGGTATCTTTGCAATCGGCGACGTTCGTAAGAAGGACTTACGTCAAGTTGCCACAGCCGTTGGTGAAGGTGGGACTGCCGGACAAGGCGTCTACAACTACATCACTGCGTTAGGTGACAAGTTCAAAAACTAAATCTGATTAAATGCACTAAGACGACCGTGGCTGGTGATTAAGTTTGAACTTAATGACTGTCTGGCGTTAAAGTGCAACACAAAATGCGCGACTAACCTGAGATTAGCCGCGCATTTTTTAGTCATTAACTCAATGCTGATAGGGGAACAGTAACAATTGTTTATTCGTATAAGTTGCTAGGTAAATATCACTGATTTGATACCCCTGTGCCTGCAACTGTGTCAGTAGCCACGTTTCGTCGTGCTCGCTGGTTTCCAGTGCATCAGTGTTGACTTGACCGTCGACGATCAGCGGATATTTGACAGTGTCGTCACCGACTTGCGTAATCGTCAGTTGCCCATTTTGCTCTAGCACGGCGCGTTTGACGTTGCGAATATCGGTAATGCCTTCTGTTCGCAAGCGGAACGTCAAGTCGTTGGCACTCAAACCGTTTTTAAGTGCGGTACTGACTAATAGCTCACCGTTTTTGATGAGTAGCTGTGGGCGACCATCAATCATGCGTTTGACGAAATGATTGTGATTCGTTAAGAACCGTAAGACCAGTACTAACAATGTCCAAATAAGTAAGACCAGGATATACTGCAGCACGGTGAAGCTGGTGCTATAAATCATACCACCGACAATTGCACCAAGGACGTAATTCTGCACTTGATCCAACGCGCTGATCGGGGCTAAGTTACTCTTACCAGAGAGGTTGATTTGGATGATGATGGTTAATAACCCGAGTGCGAGTTTGATGGTCACATCCCAGTATGAGAACATTTACTCACCCTCCTTAACGTAATTGATTTTAGACTGAATCGGGGTCGCTTTGGTCAGGGTATAGCTATTGCCATCCGTATTGACGGTCACGTTGTAGATATGGTCCTGAACTTTGATGAGCATCCCACTGCTGACGGAGCTCGTGTTGGACCAGACGGCCGTCTTCTTAACGCCCTTTTCCTTGGCCACCCGCTGCATGATTTGGGTGACCTGCGACTTCTGATTGAAGCTGTTTTGCAAGCTCTCCCATTTATTGTATTGAATACCGACGAGTAACAATAATAAGAGAACCATGATAATGAATAAATCACGGTATTTGAGGTCCGTCTTGTGACGATACCAGAGCCAACTGAGCACGGCAATGATTAAAATTGTAATACCGATGATGCCGAGCTGAATTAGCGTATGATTGCTGTTTTGATGGACTAAGTAGTTGTATGAATAAAAAGTCATGTCGCCCTCCTTATAAGATTCATTATAGCAAGTTTTGCGACTGACTTTACAAACCGACACTTGGATAGCGCCCCTGTACAGCGCTTACATTAACGAACTAACCGCGCGAAAGTCGGGGATTAATGGATTTTCTTAGTAAATTTTACTTTGTTAAGCCTGGCAATGTTGTATACTATTTTTGTAAGCACTAACAAATATCGGAATTGGAGATGGTTTTTGTGAGTTGGCAAGATACTTATAATACCTGGAAAAACCAAGCGACACTTGAAACAAGTTTAAAACAAGAATTAACGGCGATGGCTGGTGATGACTCAGCCTTAGAAGATGCCTTTTATGAACCAATGGAATTCGGAACTGCCGGCATGCGTGGGGTCCTCGGACCTGGAATCAACCGGATGAATATTTATACTGTTCGTCAAGCAACGGAAGGGTTAGCCCGGTTCATGGATACGCTACCCGCCGATGTTAAGGAACGCGGCGTGGCGATCAGTTTTGATTCACGGCATCATTCTGAAGACTTTGCCCACGAATCCGCACGGGTCTTGGGGCAACACGGCATCAAGTCATACGTGTTTGAAAGCTTGCGGCCAACTCCAGAATTGTCCTTCACGGTACGGCATTTACACACCTATGCCGGCATTATGATCACGGCTAGCCACAATCCTAAGCAGTATAACGGCTATAAGATCTATGGTGAAGATGGTGGTCAAATGCCACCAAAGGAATCCGATTTGATTACGTCATACATCCGGAAAGTTGACGACGTGTTCGCCATTGCGGTTGCTGATGAACAACAATTATTAGCTGACAAGACTGAAACGATTATCGGTGATGACGTCGACCAAGACTACTTGGCAAAGGTCAAGGAAGTCACGATCAACCAAAAATTAGTCGATGAAGTCGGCAAAGACATGAAGCTGGTCTTCACGCCACTGCACGGGACTGGTCGGATGCTGGGTGAAAAAGCCTTGAAGAACGCTGGGTTCAAAAACTTCAGTGTCGTTAAGGAACAAGCAGTCGCTGACCCTGACTTTTCAACGGTCAAGTTCCCGAACCCTGAATTCCCAGAAGCCTTCAAGATGGCGATCGATTTAGGGAAAAAGGAAGGTGCCGATGTATTGATTGCGGTCGACCCAGATGCTGACCGGTTGGGGACAGCTGTTCGGCAACCAGATGGCGAATACGTCTTATTGACTGGGAACCAAATTGCGGCCGTCTTATTACACTACATCTTGCAAGCCAACAAGGATGCAGGGACCTTACCAAAGAACGCTGCCGCGGTCAAATCGATCGTTTCCAGCGAATTTGCGACGAAGGTTGCGGCTTCCTATGGTGTGACGATGATCAACGTCTTAACTGGATTTAAGTATATCGCTGAACAAATCGAACACTTTGAAGCCACCGGTGAACACACCTACATGTTTGGCTTTGAAGAAAGCTATGGCTATTTGATCAAGCCATTCGTCCATGACAAGGATGCCATCCAAACGACGGTCTTATTAGCCGAAGTTGCCGCTTACTACAAGCAACAAGGTAAGAACCTCTATGACGGGCTTCAAGACCTATTTAAGGAATATGGCTACTTCCGTGAACAGACGACTTCTGAAGAATTTGACGGTGTCGGTGGTAGTGACAAGATTGCAACCTTAATGACCAAGTTTCGTAGCGAAGCCCCAACGGACTTTGCTGGTTACGCGGTTCAAGGGACGGAAGACTTCCAGAGCCAAACGGAAAGCTTTGCGGATGGTCACACGGCCCCAATCGATTTACCACAAGCCAATGTTTTGAAATATCACTTAGAAGACGGCACTTGGATCGCCATTCGGCCTTCTGGGACGGAACCTAAGATCAAGTTCTACATTGGTACCTTGGGCGACACCCTCGATGAAGCCAATGATAAATTAGCTAAGTTTGAAGCTGCAATTCAAGCGTTTATCAAAGAATAACGATTAGCCTGCGCAGGCTACCTGCCTGATTTTAATTAGAGCCATCAAAATAACACCCGCTAGTTTCAGTAACTTGCTGAGACTAACGGGTGTTATTTTGGATTCGATAATAGCAGTTGTTGGAAATCGAGTAAAAAAACTGGATGACTGACGCAACTATTTGTGTGGTGGTGACGATTAAGCTTGAGCGGATGGTAATTCAAAGTTGATGGGATCGCCAGGGAGCCGTAATAATTGCGGCTTGCCATAGTAGTAGCCTTGTCGTAAATTAATGTCAAAATGACTACTTAGGCGGTCGTCATCCTCGTCTTCGATGCCTTCGAGAATTAAACGCAACCCATATTCACTACTGATGGCACGCCAGAAATGTAACTTCTGTTGGATTTTGGGGTCCTTCATATCGCTGCGGAAATTCTGCAAGGCAAACTTTAATTCGGAAGCTAATGGCAGAATCTCCTGAATGCTCTTGAAATCATTGATCCCGGTGCCCACGTCGTCTAGTGAAAGCTGCATACCATGTTCAATGAACCCCCGTAAGTGTGGGATCAACTGCGTATCTGGGTACTGCTTAGGCCCGCGTTCCTCAGTCAATTCGACCACGAGTTTGGCAGGGTAGAGTTGGACTTGACTCTGAATAATGGCTTTAGCGACCGTGGTGTCCATCAATTGTTCACGACTGATGTTGACCGCACAGTAGCGGACCTTGAGTGCCAGAATCTTCGTCGTGGCAATCAATAAGTCTGAGGTCGTCTTGGAACTAATGGCCGCAAAGGACTCTGGTAGGCGCCAACCATCTGGTGTCAGCTGTTTAATGAGCAGTTCATAACCATAGACGGTATTATTTAATAAGTTTAATTGGGGTTGTACGAAGTAGCGGTAAATTGGTTCCATAAGTTCCATCGCCTTTTATAGTAAGTTTTAAGTCATTGAATCGTTTTAAAAATAACCAAATCGCTGTATACTCTAAGTATACGTCAACCTAAATGAATGTTTAACCATTCTGTGGTTTAATTTTAATATTTTATGAAAGCTGTGGTCGAATCAATGAAAGTTGCTATTATCGGCTGTACACATGCGGGGATTGCCGCCATGCGGCAAATTTTGAAATACTATCCAGGCACTGAAATTACCGTGTATGAGCGGCACGCGACGATTTCGTATATGTCCTGTGGTACTTATCTACACTTAGGGGGAACCATCAAGGATTTGGATCAAGCACTATACGCTAATCCTGATGAGTTCAGTAAGCAAGGCGTCCAAATGCGGATGCAACATGATGTGATCAAGGTTGATGCGACGAAACACACCATTTTGGCCCAAAATCTACAAACCAAGACGATGGAAACTGACCACTATGACAAATTGGTTATGGCGACCGGATCACTGACCGCGATTCCGGCAATTCCTGGTGTTGAGAACCCGAAAGTGATGCTGTGCAAGACTTGTGAACAGGCTCAGCAACTTTATGAAGCGGCCCAGCACGCCAAACAAATTGCAATCGTGGGTGGCGGCTATGCCGGGGTGGAGCTTGCTGAGGGCTATATCAAGTCTGGGCACGCTGTCACCTTATATCAACGAGGGCCACAGCTCATTGATGAATACTTGGATGCCAATCTGGCGAACAAGGTTGAGGCCTTATTGACGAGTCACGGCATTGACGTGCGTACCAATGCCCAAGTCACTGGATTTCAAGATACGCCCGACAATCGCTTGCAAGTGACGACGGCCGATTCTGAAACTATCTATGATATGGCCGTCATTTGTCCTGGAGTCATTCCACAATCAGAATTGCTGGCCGGGCAAGTCAACCGCACGAAGCAGGGTGCCATCGTGACGGACCGTTACATGGGAACTTCGAATCCTGACATTTTTGCGGCTGGTGATGTAACGGAGGTCAAATTTAACCCCACCAAAGATCACGCCTATATGTCATTAGTTTCGCACGCGATTCGTCAAGGCGCCTTAGCGGGGATCAATATTTTTGACAAACGGCTCGGTTCGATTGGCACACAGGCGACGACCGGCATGTTGATTTTTGGGCAGACGATTGCTTGCACCGGGATGACGCTCACGGCAGCAAAAGCCGCCCATTTTGAAGCCAAGACGGCCGTTTATGAAGGCAATTATCGACCAGACTTCATGCCAACGACTGCCAAAATCACCATCGAATTGGTGTATGATCAGCAAACCCGTAAAGTACTAGGCGGCCAATTGATGAGTGCCCACGAAGTCTCGCAATCAGCCAACACGTTGTCAGTGATTATTCATAACGGTAACACGATTGATGAGCTGGCCTTTATGGATATGCTCTTCTCACCGAATTTTGATGAACCCTTCAATTATCTGAATTTAGCAGCTCAGGCCGCAGTCGACCAGGAACATGGGTATCGACGGAATAATTAAGACCGTCGTGATTTAGATGATTGTATTTAAAAAAGTTCACGTCGCGTTGACGTGAACTTTTTGTGGTTAAGCATAATCGTTGGGGTCGGCTGCTAAGGGCTGGTACGCGTCCATGTCTGCGTCCCGATAGTCCCACCATTCGTTAACGTAGCCGACAAAGCCAGCGGCGCGCATCGCTTCGTCTAAACGTTGATAATACTTGTCTTGTTCGGCCGTCCGTGGTGCATCACGGTGTGCTCGGGCAGTAAAATCATCAAAGGGCGTTGGCATTGGTAGATCACGACCGTCTGCATCGACTAGGGTCAAATCGAGCGTGACGCCTTTTTGATGACTAAAATTCGGATTTGGGCGCGCAACGAATTCGGGGTCAGGGTAGACTTCAAACAAACGTTTTTGCGCACTAACGGGGCGGTAGGCATCCCAGATTTTGAGCCGGTAACCTTCCTGTTTGACGATGGCACTGGCCTGCGCGAGTTTGTGAGCAGTGCCAGTCCGAACGATTGCCGTCGTAAAGTCGTAAATAACTTGATGCGTGAAATTGTCAGTGGTGGCGTAGCGTAGGTCAACAAGGATATCGGGGTCTAAACGTTGGACATTGGTAAAACCGGTAAGTGCTTGCTCCATGGTGTGGCCTCCTCATATAAGTTACCGTTATTGTAGCTGATTTCGCCGCTTTTTACTGGAAAAAGGATTGTCGGTTTGACCACAAACTTTTAACTAGCTTTCGACAGGGCGCCCTGATAAGATGTAAAGCGGTGTGTATTTATGATTATTTTTGTATAACGTAATTTGACATCGTTATGAAGCAACCTTAAAAGCAGTCAGTTGTACTTAGCTGAGGACCGCTCGAAGCCGAACAAACTAGCGGCCATAGTGGTCGACGTGCATACGCTAGTTGCCAGTTGAAACGGCACGTATCCAGGCTAATTAACAACAGTTCAAACGATGTCGGCGATAATTAACAGAAGAGGTGAGGGCATATCGATCGACAAACACGACGAGCCATCTTAATTTTAGTATTTAGTGAATTTTTAGTCTGCTTAGGGATTAGTTTAGTGATTCCAGTGATGCCGTTTATTAAAAACGAGCTGCATTTAACCGCAACGGATATGGGGATCATGAACGCGTTATTTGCGTTGGCACAGTTTGTGGCTTCGCCGATTATCGGACGGGTGTCTGATAAACTCGGTCGTAAGCCAGTTCTGGCCACAGGACTCTTCCTATACATGGTGTCAGAAGTGTTGTTTGCGTTAACCAATCAACTGTGGGTATTCAACATTTCGCGGATCGTCGGTGGCCTGTCAGCTACGATGGTCGTGCCGACCGCAATGGTGCTTGCTTCAGATATTACGACCAAACGACAACGGGCCCGCGTGATTGGCTGGCTGTCAGCGGCGTTCAGTGGTGGCTTGATCCTAGGCCCTGGGATTGGCGGTATTTTGGCGGGAATCAGTTACAAGACCCCGTTTTGGGTTGCGGGTGCGCTAGGCTTATTAAGCGCGATTGTGCTGATCATTCTATTGCCAGCTGACCGGCAAATCGACCCAGACAGTGAAGCCAAATCGGCTGCTGCGATGCCTGAGCATCATCCGATGACGCGGGCGTTCTGGACGGTGCCAATTATTATTTTGTTCACGATGATATTAGTGTCATCCTTTGGTCTGCAAGGGTTTGAAAGCATCTATAGTATCTACGTCAACGAAGTCTTTCACTTTAGTCTGAGCAACATTGCGTTGGTGCTGACGCTCAACGGGCTGATTTCGTTGTTCCTGCAAGTCGCACTTTTCGACACGTTCGTGCAGCGCTGGGGCGAACGGCGCGTCATCCGGGTATGCTTTGCAGCCGCGGTGATTTGCACGATTTGGATCACTCAAGCCCATTCCAAACTCGCGGTGATGATTGCCACACTCGTCATCTTCTCAGCCTTCGACTTGCTACGGCCCGCCATAACGACGCTGCTGACGAAAGCTAGTGAAACGAATCAGGGCCTGATCAACGGATTGAACATGTCTTTGACGAGTGTTGGTAACGTGGTAGGACCAATCATGTCTGGAATGCTATTAGATATGAATTACCACTATCCATACCTAGTCGTTGCGGGATTCTTGATTGTGTCTTATCTGATGGCCTTCATGTTGCGCTTACCAGGACAGGTGCAGTCCCATCAGCACGTCTAGAACTTGAATTTGTCATGAATTATGATTAAAACGTGCTATTTTTTAAGTTCAAGAACCGCCAGCTGAGACCCGCTGGAAACAGTGCGAATTTACGTAAACCTGCTGTTGTGGCGACGTCCTATGCCGGCTTCCAGGCATTCTGGGCAATGGCCGTGACGTGGTGGACACAGATTTAAGCCGACAGCCCACGTCTTAAATACTGGTCTTTCACGTTGCCTGCGATATGGATGAAACGTGTTCAGGTCAGACTGGGACTTCCGGTTAGCTACGCCAGAACGCCAAGCGGAAGTTCGCCGCTTAACGTTCTTGCTAGGCTAATCCTCAGTCCCACCCCGTCTGAACCTCACACTCTGAAAACACTTGGCCTTGCCCAGAATACCTTCCAGCCGGGGTAGTATTCGAAAGGCAGACATGTGTGGGCCCAACTTTTTGTTGAATTGGTCGTTGGTTCATTGGTCCACGAGAATTTTGATATTGAACCGTCAGACTGTTTTCTAACAATCACTAACCTTTCTTACTCATGTTTTAAGGTCTCTGACAAGCGACTTTACTGAACTTGCCAGAATTTTATCTAGTCGTCTGAGATAGCAAAATCTTGAATTATAAGCGAAGGTCGTTTTATCGACTAAATGCAAGACTAGTGTCCGTTGATATTAGTGAATTATATTCAGTAATCTTCTCAGTACTCAAATGTCATAAAGCATCAGCGATACCAATTCAAAGCTTGCTTGAAGGACAAGGCCCTAACATTCAGTGGTCAATTGTGCCCAGTTAGGTGGCCGTTCATCCGCCATTTGAGCGGGTTCCCGACTGGAGGGGCTGGCGGACAATGCTCAAGGGCGAAATTCTTCTTGTCCGGGCGGGTTTCCCGGGCTAGAAGAAGACTCGTATTTGAAATTGCGCAGTGGGTTTCTGCGTGAGTTCAAATCGATGTCCGCCCTGTTCCAGCGTTGTCAGCCAGCCCTGGAAGTCGGATTAGGAAGCGCGTTGGCTGACGAACAGGACGCCAACTTGGCACGTGTTAATCATTTTTAATGCTAAATAATAATTAACACGCGTGCTCTCTCCCAAAAATGTGTGATAAATAGATTTTAAGAATCGTTACAATAATTCTGATCAAAAGCGCCCCAAATTTGCGTCACTGGGGCGCTTTTGGTACACTTAGGCCAAATTAGATTAAGGATGGTGGCTGCAATGGGAATGCATCAATATTTTCAAAGTTTGAGTAATTTAGAAACGATTCAACGCGCGCCGGGCTTCTTTAAGTATCAAAATCATTCAGTTGCGGCCCATTCGTTTAAGGTGGCGGAAGTGGCCCAGTTTTTAGGCGATGTGGAAGAAAATGCGGGTCAAACGGTGGACTGGCGGGCTTTATACGAGAAGGCCCTCAATCACGATTACAACGAGCGTTTTATCGGCGATATCAAGACGCCGGTCAAGTATGCGACGCCAACGTTACGGTCGATGCTTGCGGATGTGGAACATAAACTCTCCCAGAACTTTGTTCAAAATGAAATTCCGGCTGAATTTCAGGCGGCCTATTCGCGGCGTTTGTCCGAGGGTAAAGACGAGACCCTGGAAGGCCAGATTCTGTCAGTGGCCGATAAAATTGACTTACTATATGAATCATTTGGTGAGATTCAAAAAGGTAATCCAGAGCCAGTGTTCACCGATATTTATCAAGAAAGTTTAAAAACAATTGTGGCGTTTAAAAAAATGACCAGTGTTCAATATTTCTTAAAAGCAGTCCTACCGGAGATGTTAGCGGAACCGTTCACGCATCAGGACCAATTACAGGCATTGACGACGCAAATATTAACGGCCACAACGCAATCCGATTAATGGCGAAAGTATGTTCGATGTGCTAAAATTAAATGCGATTTGAATCTGATAGGGAAGCGCGGGCTTGCCTATTTTTTATGGTGGGACGGCAAGTTATCGTTATCAACAAATGAACTGAACGGGCAACCGTTTCAAAGGAGGACTACGTTTGATTGATCGGGTAAATAATAATCATTTTGACTTAGTTTCAGATTACCAACCAACTGGGGACCAACCCCAAGCGATTAAGCAATTGACGGCTGGAATTGAGTCCGGTGAGAAAGAACAGATTTTGTTAGGGGCCACCGGGACCGGGAAGACGTTTACGATTTCCAACGTGATTGCACAAGTGAACAAGCCGACCTTGATTTTGTCACACAACAAAACGTTGGCGGGACAACTTTACGGCGAATTTAAAAAGTTTTTCCCGAATAATGCGGTGGAATATTTTGTCAGTTATTACGATTATTATCAACCGGAAGCGTACGTGCCTTCGAGTGATACTTATATCGAAAAGGATTCCGCAATCAATGATGAAATCGATAAGCTGCGACATTCTGCCACGAGTTCATTATTAGAACGTAATGATGTCATTGTCGTGGCGTCGGTTTCCAGTATTTTTGGTTTAGGGGATCCGCATGAGTACCAAGACCACGTCGTTTCACTGCGGGTCGGTATGGAAATCGACCGCAATGACTTGTTACGGAAGTTGGTCGATATTCAGTTCGACCGCAACGACATTGATTTTCAACGGGGCCGTTTTCGGGTGCACGGGGATGTTGTCGAAATCTTCCCGGCGTCACGTGATGACCACGCCTTACGTGTCGAGTTTTTCGGTGATGAGATCGACCGGATTCGCGAAATCGATGCATTGACTGGTGAAGTGGTTGGTGACCGCGAACACGTGGCCATTTTTCCAGCGACCCACTTTATGACCAACGATGATATTATGGAACACGCCATTAAGGGCATTGAAGAAGAACTGGACAGCCGGTTGAAAGAGTTGACTGCGGACGGTAAGTTATTGGAAGCGCAACGTCTGAAGCAACGGACGACTTACGATATTGAAATGCTCAAAGAAATGGGCTATACGAGTGGTATCGAAAACTACTCACGGTTCATGGACGGCCGTAAACCGGGCGAACCGCCATATACGTTGCTGGACTTTTTCCCGAAGGACTTTCTACTAGTTGTCGATGAATCTCACGTGACGATGCCGCAAGTACGCGGCATGTATAATGGTGACCGTGCTCGTAAACAGATGCTAGTAGATTACGGTTTCCGGCTGCCAAGTGCGCTGGATAACCGGCCATTGAAGCTCGAAGAAGTCGAACAACACATCAACCAGGTCGTTTACATGTCTGCGACGCCAGGGCCTTACGAAATGGGCCGGACGAAGCACATTGCACAACAAATTATTCGACCGACTGGCTTGTTGGATCCAACCATTGAAGTTCGGCCAATCATGGGCCAAATCGATGACTTAGTTGGCGAGATCAATAAGCGGATCGAGCTGAATGAACGGGTCTTCATTACGACGTTGACCAAGAAGATGGCCGAAGATTTGACCGACTACTTCAAAGACTTAGGAATCAAAGTGCGGTATTTGCACAGTGATATCAAGACGCTGGAACGGACCCAAATCATTCGTGATTTACGATTGGGCAAGTTTGACGTGCTCGTCGGGATCAACCTGTTGCGGGAAGGTATCGACGTGCCAGAAGTTTCATTAGTTGCCATTTTGGATGCTGATAAGGAAGGCTTCCTGCGTAATGAACGGTCATTGATCCAAACGATTGGACGGGCGGCCCGGAACGAACACGGGGCGGTCATCATGTATGCGGATACGACAACCGATTCGATGCAAGCGGCCATTGATGAAACCGCGCGGCGTCGGACGATTCAAATGAAGTATAATGAGGACCATCATATTACACCACATACCATTCAAAAGGCCATTCCAGATTTGATTGCGTCTACCAAAAAATCTGAGGATACTGGTGAAAAGGATGACTTCTTGGAAACTGACTTTGATGATATGACGCACGAACAACAATTAGATATGATTGCAAAACTTGAGGAACAAATGAAGACTGCCGCGAAGAAGCTTGATTTCGAACAAGCTGCTACTTTGCGGGATACGGTCATGGAATTGAAAGCACAAATCAGCTAGCTTTGGCTGGTGATGGTTAGATTGAGGAGGCCTTTTTTTGGCAAATGATAAGATTGTCATTCACGGTGCGCGTGCCCATAACTTAAAGGACATTGACGTCACCATTCCCCGCGACAAACTCGTGGTCATTACCGGGTTATCAGGTTCGGGTAAGAGTTCTTTGGCGTTTGATACCTTGTATGCGGAAGGACAACGGCGCTACGTCGAAAGTTTGTCCGCGTACGCTCGCCAATTTTTAGGACAAATGCAAAAACCAGACGTGGATTCGATTGATGGGCTGAGTCCAGCCATTTCGATCGACCAAAAAACGACGTCTAAGAACCCGCGGTCAACGGTCGGAACGGTCACTGAAATCAATGACTACTTGCGGCTATTGTGGGCCCGGGTCGGGGAACCAATCTGTCCAAACGATGGCACGCCAATCGCTAGCCAAACGGTTGAACAGATGGTTGACCGGATTCAGAAGCTACCTGAACGGACTAAGCTCCAGATTCTGTCACCAATCGTTCGTCAAAAGAAGGGCGAACACAAAAAGATTTTTGAAAAGATCAAGCGTGAAGGCTTCGTCCGCGTCCGTGTGGATGGCGAGATTCATGATATTAGTGAAACGTTTGACTTAAACAAGAATCAACAGCACACGATTGAAATCGTGATCGACCGGATCGTTGTTAAACCAGGGGACCGGTCACGGTTATTCGATTCATTTGAAGCGGCTTTACGTTTGAGTGGCGGCTACGCGATCGCCGACGTGATTGGCGGCGACCCAATTATGTTCTCAGAACATTATGCCTGCCCAATCTGTGGTTTTACGGTCGGTGAACTCGAACCACGGTTGTTCTCCTTCAACGCGCCACAAGGGGCTTGCCCGGACTGTGAAGGACTGGGGATCAAGCTGGAAGTTGACGAAGACTTAGTTGTCCCTGATCGCCAATTAACGTTGGCCGAGGGTGCGCTGGCGCCTTGGAATCCAATCAGTTCACAGTATTATCCTGAATTATTAAAGCAAGCTTGTGAACAATTGGGGATTCCGATGGACGTGCCATTTGAAAATCTTTCCAAAGCAGACCAACAGACTGTTTTGTACGGTTCTAATGGTAAAACGTTCCATTTCCACTATCAAAACGATTTCGGTGGTGTTCGCGATGTTGATGCTGTCTTCGAAGGGGTCATTAACAACGTTGACCGGCGTTATCACGAAACTAACAGTGATTTCACCCGCGATGTGATGCGCAAGTACATGACCGAATTGACTTGTCAGACTTGTCATGGTTTCCGTTTGAACCGCAAAGCACTGGCCGTTAAGGTGGGTGGCGAACACATTGGAGCCGTCTCAGACCTCGCAATTGGCAAGGAATTAGACTTCTTCAATGACTTGAAATTATCAGAACAGAGTTTGGTGATTGCCCAACCGATTTTGAAGGAAATTCGTGACCGGCTTTCCTTTTTACAAAACGTTGGGTTGGCCTACTTGACGCTCAGTCGTTCAGCGCGGACCTTATCCGGTGGGGAAGCGCAACGGATTCGCCTAGCCACTCAGATTGGATCGAATTTATCAGGGGTCTTATACATCTTGGATGAACCATCGATTGGGCTGCATCAGCGTGATAACGACCGTTTGATTGGCTCACTTAAGAAGATGCGAGACTTAGGCAACACGTTGATCGTGGTCGAACATGATGAAGATACTATGCGGGCCGCGGATTATATCGTTGATATTGGTCCGGGTGCTGGTGAAAATGGTGGCGAAGTCATGGCGGCCGGGACACCGAAGCAAGTCGCACGTTCACGTAAGTCACTGACTGGACAGTATTTGTCTGGCAAACGGTTCATTCCGCTACCTGAGACGCGGCGTCCTGGCAATGGTAAGAAGATTCGAATTACCGGTGCGGCTGAAAATAACTTGAAGAATATCACCGTTGATTTCCCACTGGGTGAATTTGTGGTCGTCACGGGAGTTTCCGGTTCCGGTAAGTCGACGCTTGTGAATGACGTCTTGAAACGGGTCTTAGCTCAGAAGTTGAATCGAAATTCTGAAAAACCCGGGAAGTACAAGAGTGTCAGTGGCATCAAGAATATTGAGCGCCTGGTCAATATTGACCAAAGTCCCATTGGCCGGACACCACGTAGTAATCCTGCCACTTATACGGGCGTCTTTGATAACATCCGCGATTTGTTTGCGCAGACCAATGAAGCCAAATTGCGGGGCTACAAGAAGGGCCGTTTCAGTTTTAATACGAAGGGTGGCCGTTGTGAAGCCTGTCACGGTGATGGGATCTTGAAGATTGAAATGAACTTCTTGCCGGACGTGTTCGTGCCTTGTGAAGTTTGCCATGGTAAGCAGTACAACTCAGAAACCTTGGAAGTAGAATATAAAGGCAAAAACATTGCGGATGTCTTACAGATGACAGCATCTGAAGCAGTTAAGTTCTTTGAACCAATTCCTAAGATTCGTCGTAAACTCCAGACGTTAGTTGATGTTGGCTTGGGCTACGTCAAGTTAGGTCAGCCAGCAACGACGCTTTCTGGTGGTGAAGCGCAACGGATGAAGTTGGCTTCTGAACTGCACAAGCAACAGTCCGGTAAGAACTTCTATATTTTGGACGAACCGACGACTGGGTTACACAGCGAAGATATTCGTCGTTTGATTGGTGTTCTGGATCGCTTAGTGGATGCCGGTAATACGGTCCTCATCATCGAACATAATCTGGACGTGGTGAAGTCCGCAGACTACTTGATCGACCTGGGTCCAGAAGGTGGCGATGGTGGTGGCACGATTGTTGCGACTGGTACCCCCGAACAAGTGGCTGAAGTGGCCGAAAGTTATACTGGTCAATACTTGAAGCCCGTTTTAAAGCGCGATCGTGAACGGCAGGGAACGATGACTGCCAAATAGGCAACATTGTGCTACACTTGAGTTTGTAATGTGATTTTAATTTAGAGGAGTTGTTGAATACATGGCTAAAGTAGAAAGTTTTACATTAGATCATACCAAAGTTTTAGCACCTTACGTTCGTAAAATTACGGTGGAAAATGGGCCTAAGGGTGACGCCATCACTAATTTTGACTTACGGTTAGTTCAACCTAACAAGGTGGCCATCGATACGGCTGGTTTGCATACGATCGAACACATGTTAGCAGGGTTATTGCGTGACCGGATGGACGGCGTTATTGACTGCTCACCATTTGGTTGCCGGACTGGTTTCCATTTGATTACATGGGGCGAACATGATACGGTCGAAGTTGCTAAGGCATTGAAGTCCTCATTAGAATTCATTGCTGGCCCAGCTAAGTGGGAAGATGTTCAAGGAACGACCATTGATAGCTGTGGGAATTACAAGGATCATTCCTTATTCTCCGCTAAAGAATGGGCAAAATTGATTCTTTCCCAAGGCATTTCATCCGACCCATTTGTACGTAAGGTCGTTGAATAAGCGGTAATCATATCACCGGTCATTGTGAAGATGACTAGGACTACTAAAGACGCCAACTTTCTGAACATAGAAGGTTGGCGTCTTTTTTGGTTGCTTAAAACCTTAAAGCTTAATGAGTTCGATTACTGCGGATAGTGGGCGATTTCAATCTCATCGAATCTGACCGGGTACAGTGGGACCGAAAACGAAGCTGCGCGAACGCTGGTATGACGGGAATCAATTATAAGTCTTGTCGTCACAGCGGGACTATTGCTGAATTCGATGATTGAAGCTGTAAGGGACGGATGGCCGGCTGAAACTAATAAAAAATATACTAAAATAACTGAATAAATGTATAAATATCCATAATTTCAATGAATATCACTGAAATAAAGAATATTTTACAAAAATTATTGCATAAAATGAAATGAGGTGGTACGATACTGTCATTGAGAAATACAAAGATAAAATTTCGGAGGTACAAATCAATGGTCAAACAAAATGATAAAATTATTCTCGCTTATTCCGGTGGTTTAGATACGTCAGTTGCAATTAGTTGGTTAAAGGACAAGGGCTACGACGTGGTTGCTTGTGGGATCGATGTTGGTGAAGGTAAAGATATGGATGCCATCAAGGAAAAAGCCTTGAAGCTCGGTGCCGTTTCCTCATACATGATCGATGCGAAGCAAGAATTCGCTGAAGAATACGCTTTGATTGCGTTACAAGGTCATACCTTATACGAAGGCGAATACCCATTAGTTTCAGCGTTATCACGTCCGTTAATTGCCAAGAAGTTAGTCACTTTGGCCAAACAAGAACATGCCGTTGCGATTGCCCATGGCTGTACCGGTAAAGGGAACGATCAAGTTCGGTTTGAAGTCGCAATTCACGCCTTGGCCCCAGATATTAAGATTGAAGCCCCAGTTCGTGACTGGCACTGGTCACGTGAAGAAGAAATTGATTACGCTAAGGAACATAACATTCCAGTGCCAATCAACCTCGACAGTCCATACTCCATCGATGAAAACTTATGGGGTCGGGCCAATGAATGTGGGATTTTGGAAGACCCATGGCAAGCTGCTCCAGCCGACGCGTTTGACCGGACGAACGGCTTAGCTGACACACCTGACACGCCAACGACCCTTGAAATTACTTTCGAAGCTGGTGTTCCGGTTGCTTTAGATGGCGAATCCATGAATTTGGCCGACTTAATCATTAAGTTGGACAAAATTGCCGGCGAACACGGTATCGGTCGGATCGACCATATCGAAAACCGGTTGGTCGGAATCAAATCTCGTGAAGTCTATGAAGCACCCGCAGCAACTGTGCTATTAAAGGCGCACAAGGATTTGGAAGACTTGACATTTGAACGGGAATTAGCGCACTTCAAGCCAATCATTGAACAAAAATTAGCCGATACGATTTATAACGGCTTATGGTTCTCACCATTAATGGAAGCCATGGTTGCTTTCTTAAAGCAGACTCAACAAGTTGTTAACGGGGTGGTCCGGGTTCAACTCTTCAAGGGTAACGTCATTACGGAAGGTCGGAAGTCACCAAACTCCTTGTATGACACGAGCCTCGCTACTTACACGTCAGCAGACTCATTCGACCAACAAGCGGCAGTTGGTTTCATCAAACTTTGGGGCTTACCAACCCAAGTTAATGCGCAGGTCCAAGCTAAGGCTCAAGCTGAAGCCAAGGCCAAAGCCAAAGCAGACAAGGCGCACGCCTAATGAGCACCAAAAAGTTATGGGGTGGCCGTTTCACTGAAACGGGTGCTAAGTACGTTGATGATTTTGGCGCATCCATCAGCTTTGACCAGTTGCTTGCCGCAGAAGATATTGCTGGTTCCTTAGCACACGTGAAAATGTTGAAAAAAACGGGCATCCTACCAGCCGAAGACGTCGACAAAATCGTTGCTGGCCTGGAAACGTTAGCGGCTCGCCAAAAAGCGGGTGAGTTGGAATTCTCAACGGTCAATGAAGATATTCATATGAATATTGAATCCTTATTGACTGAAGAAATCGGACCAGTTGCCGGTAAACTGCATACGGCCCGCTCGCGGAACGACCAAGTCGCAACCGATTTTCATCTCTATTTGAAGCATCAATTGCCACTGATTTTAGACCGGCTACACGAGCTTGAAACCGTGTTAGTTGATAAAGCTAGTGAAAATGTGGAAATGGTGATGCCAGGGTATACGCATTTGCAACATGCCCAACCAATTTCATACGCGCACTACTTATTGGCTTATTACCAGATGTTCAAACGTGATATGGAACGCTTTGAATTCAATATGCAACACACTGATATTTCACCATTGGGAGCGGCAGCCTTAGCCGGCACGACCTTCCCGATCGACCGTGAATATAGCGCTAAACTATTAGGGTTTAGTGACGTTTATCATAATAGTTTGGATGCTGTTTCTGACCGGGACTTCGTGTTGGAATTCCTCAGTAATGCGTCAATTCTGATGATGCATCTGTCACGGTTCTGTGAAGAAATCGTCAGCTGGAGCAGTTATGAATTTAAGTATATTAGCTTGAGTGACCAATTCTCGACGGGTAGTTCAATTATGCCGCAGAAGAAGAATCCAGATATGGCTGAGTTGATTCGGGGCAAATCTGGCCGGGTTTACGGTAACTTGATGGGCTTGTTGACAGTCATGAAGGGCATTCCGTTGGCTTACAATAAGGACCTTCAAGAAGATAAGGAAGGCGCCTTTGATACGGTGACCACCGTCTTGACTAGTTTGCACGTCTTTACTGGCATGCTGGCAACGCTCACGGTTAATGAAGATCGGATGGCAGAAGCCACCACCAACGATTTCTCAAACGCTACCGAATTAGCAGATTATTTGGCGAACAAGGGGATTCCATTCCGCGAAGCCCACGCGATCGTCGGTAAGCTTGTTTTGGACGGCTTGAAAAAACAGCGGCCATTACAAGATATTCCATTAAGTGAATATCAGCAGATTTCACCACTGATTCAAGAAGACGTTTATCATGATTTGGATGCCAAGGTTGCCGTGCAACGGCGGCATTCACTCGGTGGTACCGGCTTTGACCAAATCAAACAAGAGTTGCAACGGGCACAAGCGCAACTCGCCACCTACCAGTCTTCAACGACTGACTAAATATTGTTATCAATTTGACCATTGATAGTTTTCGAATCGACCGCCAAGAGTGTATGCACTTGGCGGTCGTTTTCTTGATGGAAATTTTGAAGACGAAACAGACTTTAGGTTCGTTCAAAAGCAGCCAGCTGAGGGACGCTGGAAACAAGGCGAATTAGCGTAAAACTGTCGTGTTGTTCGTCCTACACCGGCTTCCAGGCATTTCTGACAACGCTGGAACGCGATGGACACAGATTTAAGCCGACAACCCACGTCTTAAATACTGGTCTTTCACGTTCTATGCAATATTGTTGAAACGTGTTCGGGTCAGACCGGGACTTCCGGTTAGCTACGCCAGAACGCCAAGCGGAAGTTCACCGCTTAACGCTCTAGCTAGGCTAATCCTCAGTCCCAACCCGTCTGAACCTCACACTCTAGGAGCCGCTGAGCATTGTCAGAAATACCTTCCACCCGGGGATCGTATTCGAAAGGCAGACATGTGCGGACCCAACTTTTAGTGAACAGGTCGTTGGTTCTTAGTGATGAGTCATTTTGGTATCGAACTGTAAGACTGGTCTGCAGCAATTTCAAGTAGTCATACTTTTTTATTCAATTGACCGTCAACACCATTGAACGTTATCGAAAAATTTCCTAGTTGACTCAGCCAGCTCCAAAAGTCGGAATAGGGAGATCATTGGCTGCCGAACAATCAGCCAACTGTTTGATTCCTTTTACCGAAAAACAATACTGATTAAAGTCTAATAAAGTCCATCAGAAAAATTGGAAACTCTTACATTAACTGGTAAGATAGAATTAATATCGGATATGGGAGATGTTAAGAGATGTTTAATGATCATCGATGGGGTTTTGACTGGACAGAGTTTATGACCGGAGTCGTTTTCTTGATTGCGGCGTACTTTGTGATCAAACAACCCCAAGCAGCATTATTGAGCTTGGTATTTCTATTTGCGATTGCAGCAATTATTAGCGGAATCACAACGATTGGTGGCTACACTAAGTTGCGGCGCGAAACTGGGTTACGAGCGAACTTTGCACTGGTATTTGCAATTATCGATATTTTAGTCGGTTTACTGTTCTTATTCCACGCACCAGCAGGGATCCTCGTCCTCGGCTATGTCTTTGCCTTCTGGTTCTTGATCGACTCTATCGAACGGTTGACCGTGGTCTCACATTTGCGAGTCTTCGGAACGGGCTACTACGTGTTATCACTGATTCTGGATATCATTAGTTTGGCGTTAGGGATTATGCTGATCATCAACCCAATGATTGCGGTCGTTAGTTTCAACGTCCTCGTCAGTTTCTATTTCGCAGTCTTTGGTATCAACGCGATTTTGATTGCCTTTGCACGGCGCAACTAAACGCAAAATGATTTAGTTTGTCTGTACAAATTAACGTAGCTCGCTACCAGAGATAGCGGGCTATTTTTAACGCAACTTTCAATAGATTTTATGGCTAGCCTGGTACTAGCCAACCGGACTGTCAGTAGAAATGACACGCCCGGTGTGTTATACTACCAACAATATGGACTTTAGGAGGCCAATATAGCATGGCAGAGTCATTACAACTCGTTATTATTTCTGGGATGAGTGGTGCCGGTAAGACGGTCGCCGTTCAAAGCTTTGAAGACCTAGGCTATTTTTGCATTGATAATATGCCGCCAGCGTTGTTACCGAAGTTCTCAGAATTAGTTGAGGAGTCGGGAAAGATTAAGAAAGTGGCATTGGTGATCGATTTACGGTCACGGGCCTTTTACGATGAAATTATGGATATGTTGGCCAATCTGGACAACACCGACTTTGTGTCGACTCGGATTCTGTTCTTAGATGCTTCCAATGAGGAATTGGTCTCCCGGTATAAGGAGACGCGGCGTTCGCATCCGCTGGCAATGGAAGGCCGGGTCATGGATGGTGTACGTAAGGAACGTGAACTTCTGGCACCATTGAAAGACCGGGCTTCCTACGTAATCGACACGTCGGCATTGACGCCCCGCGAATTACGAGAATCAATTTTTGATAAATTTGAAACTGATCAGGATGAAACCTTCCACATCGAGATGCTGTCGTTTGGCTTCAAATATGGTTTGCCAATCGATGCCGATATCGTGATGGATGTGCGCTTCCTGCCGAACCCGTATTACATTCCGGAATTAAAGACGCAGACCGGATTGGATAAACCGGTGGCGGATTACGTGATGGAACAACCAGCGACGGAGAAATTTTACCAACAATTCCTAGGCATGTTGGAAAGTATCATGCCAGGCTATGAAGCTGAAGGCAAGAGTAGTTTGACGATTGCCATCGGCTGTACGGGTGGTCAACATCGCTCAGTCGCATTGACGCAACGCATCGGCGAAGCGCTGGCTAAGCACTATAAGGTGCATATCAGCCATCGCGATATTGATAAACGAAAGGAAACTGTTAATCGCTCATGAGAAAGTACACATTTAAGACCCAGCGGCCTAAAATTGTGGTGATTGGCGGGGGGACTGGTTTGCCAGTCGTTCTGAAAGGCTTGCGCAAACAAGCTGTTGATATCACGGCAGTTGTAACGGTCGCTGATGATGGTGGCTCGTCGGGTATTATCCGCAACTATGTTAACGTCGTGCCGCCTGGTGATATTCGAAACGTTATGGTGGCATTGTCGAATTGGCCCCATTTGTATAAAGATATTTTTCAGTATCGTTTCCAGGGCGACGACCAGTTCTTTGCCGGCCACGCGATTGGAAATCTGATTATTGCCGCCCTCACTGAGATGAAGTCGGGGGTGTTTGATGCGGTCCAAGAACTGTCTAACATGATGCAAGTTGACGGGCACGTCTACCCGGCAGCCAATGAAGCGCTGACGCTACACGGACGGTTCAAAGACGGCACTGAATTAGTGGGTGAAGCTGAAATCACCGCTGCCCACAAGTCGTTGGAACGCGTTTGGGTCACTGATAAAAATGGTCAGGAACCACAAGCCGTTCAACCAGTGATCGATGCCATCATGGCGGCGGACCAGATCGTTTTAGGACCTGGTAGTTTATTTACCAGTATCCTGCCCAACTTGACCATCAGTAATATCGGTCGCGCCGTTTGTGAATCCGATGCGGAAGTGGTTTATATTTGCAACATCATGACGCAAAAGGGTGAAACGGATAACTTTTCAGATGCTGACCACGTGCGGGTCTTGAACCGCCATCTCGGTCAGAATTTCATCAACACGGTACTCGTTAATACGGAAAAAGTACCGGAAGATTATATGGATTTCCACAAATTCAACGAAGTCTCTCGTCAAGTCAGTCATGATTTTCGGGGGCTACGTGAACAAAACTGTCGGGTCATCTCGTCTAATTTCTTGAAGCTTCGCGACAATGGGGCCTTTCATGATGGCGACCAGGTCGTGGCGGAACTCATGAACTTAGTGGGCCATTCCGACGTTTTTAGATAAGGGGGTCGTGGCATGTCATACGCCAGTGACGTTAAGAAAGAACTAACTAACCTCGCTGTCCATCGCGAGAATGCAAAGGCTGAATTAATGGCCTTGATTCGAATGAATGGTGCAATTAGTCTTGCCAATCACCATTTCATTTTGAATATCCAGACGGAAAATCCGGCCATCGCGCGGCGTATTTACCGGCTACTCAAACAATTTTATGACGTGGATAGTGAACTGATCGTCCGTCGTAAAATGAAGTTAAACAAAAACAATTTATACATTGTGCGGCTGAAGACGGGGACTGACATGGTGCTGGCTGATTTGGGAATCTTAAAAGATTATCAAATCGTCGAAGTCGCACCAACGGAAGTGCTTACCGATGATGCCGCGGTCCGCTCGTACTTGCGAGGGGCCTTTCTGGCGGGTGGCTCCGTCAACAATCCGGAGACATCGCGCTACCATCTTGAAATTTACTCACTTTACGAAGCCCATAATCATATGATTTCTGAAATGATGAATAAGTATGGGTTGAATTCACGAACGACTGACCGGCGTGGCGGCTACATCACGTACATCAAGGAAGGTGAAAAAATCGCGGACTTCTTGTCATTAGTCGGTGCGACGAATGCGATGTTGAAATTCGAAGATATCCGAATCATGCGTGATATGCGGAATTCGGTCAATCGGTTAGTTAATTGCGAAAACGCCAATATGGACAAAGTGGCGAACGCGTCTAGTAAGCAGATTGAAAATATTTTGTTGATCGACGAAACGGTTGGCTTACAACAGCTGCCGCCTAAGTTACAAGAAGTGGCGGTCGCTAGGTTAGCACACCGAGAAGTCAGTTTGAAAGAACTTGGCACCTTAGTCCCTGGTGGCCCGATTTCCAAATCTGGGATCAACCATCGTTTGCGCAAAATCAATCAGTTTGCAGAACAGTTACAAAAAGAAGCTTAAATACTGGTCTACCGGTCTTCTGGTATGACCTGTTAATATTGCGCCAAGCTGTGGGTTACGACCAGTGCTTGGCGCAATTTTTTTGAGTGCGTTCACTAATAGCAAGATTGGTACGCCTTAAAAAACACTTGACAAAAGTAAGTAAAGCTATTTATACTGTACACAACTTATGAAATCGGAGAGACGTTAACTATGCAAAAGTCAGCTACTAACATGATGATGTGCTGCCCATGTTGTGAATCACACAACATGGTTATTTGCGTAGGATTACAAGCGTCTCAGCATCAAAAATAACGGGATTGAGCTCACAACGTTAATTTTGAAACGCCTGCTTGGAATCTGACGAGATTCTAAGTGGGCGTTTTTTGTTACCACCGATGGGGATAAGTCATTTAATTTGGGAAATAAAGGGGCGATCAGGTTGAAAAAACGAGCAATAGTTGCAGCAATTATGAGTTTAGCATTAGTCACGGTGTTGGCCGCGTGTGGCAAGCAGAGTAGTCAGAGTACTGGCAGCGGCAAGTATGCCAGTAGCCAAGTCCTGAATCTGTCCTACCCGAGCTCTTTAGATTCGATTGATATTTCTAACATGTCCGGTTATGGCAGTACCGGGAATATTTTTGAAAGTTTGTACCGCTTGGGTAAGAACGGGAGTATTACGCCTGGTTTAGCGAAGTCCACCAAGGTTTCAAAGGACGGTAAGACTTATACATTCACGATTCGCAATGCCAAGTGGAGTGACGGGTCCAAAATCACCGCACAAGATTTTGTTTATTCATGGAAACGCACGGTGACGCCCGCGACGAAATCACAATACGCCTACCTATTTTCAGGGGTGAAAAACGCGGATGCGATCGTTGCTGGTAAAAAATCGCCAGATACGCTAGGTGTGCAAGCCAAGGGTCAGCATACCTTCATCGTCACTTTGGATAAGCCAATCACGTACTTCAAGAAGTTAATGACTTACCCATTGTTTGGACCAATCAGTGAAAAAGCGGTTAAAAAGTGGGGTAGCAAGTATGCCACGAAAGCCCAATACATGCTCTACAGTGGGCCGTTTAAGCTAACGGGTTGGACTGGGACCAACAACAAGTGGCAATTCGTCAAGAACGACCAGTATTGGGATAAGAAAGCCGTTCATTTGCAGAAAATCAACTATACGGTGAATGAAAGTACGACCACGACGTTGAACTTGTTCCAAGAAAAGAAGCTCGACCTCACTCAGCTATCCAGTGAACAGGTTAAGAATCTTAAGTCCAACGCTGATTACACCACGTACCCATATTCCATTACGGCATTCTTGATTTATAACTTCCAAGACAGCAATGCCACGATCAAGAAGGCACTGAATAATAAGAACATTCGCCAAGCCATTTCATTGTCGATCAACCGCAAGACGCTGGTCAAAAACGTCATTGGTGATGCGTCGACCGTCTCCAAGACATTCGTGCCGCAAGACTTGGTCAAAGATCCTAAGAACGGTAAGGATTTTGCGGATGAATCGACGGTCAAGAATTCAACGTCTTATAACAAGTCCTTAGCTCAGAAGTTATGGAAACAAGGGTTGAAGGAGACTGGGATTAAGAAATTATCATTGACGCTGTTGGCTTCAAATGATGACCCGAATAAGCCAATTTCACAATACTTGAAGTCAGCGCTGGAAAAGAATTTAGATGGATTAACGGTCAACCTTTCTAATATTCCTTCTAAAGTCGCTTCTAGCCGGGCGCAAAGTGGTAACTTTGATCTTTATTTGAGTGGTTGGGGCGCAGATTTCAATGACCCAATCTCACATCTACAAATCATGACCAACAACAGTGGTTACAACTATGGGAAGTACAATAGTTCGACCTACAATGCCTTAGTCAAGAAGGCACAGAACCAGGATGCCAACAAGGCAAGTGCACGCTGGCAAGACATGATTAACGCCGAAAAGACGATTATGCAAGACCAAGGCATTACGCCATTGTACCAGACGAACTATTCTTACTTGCAGAATCCGAAAGTCAAAGGGATTATTCACAACACCGCCGGAACGCAGTGGAATTATAAGTATGCTTATATTGCAAAGTAAACAACCAGTTTCTTAATATTGGTTGTTAAGCGATACTTTTAGACACGAAAGCCCACCATAATTAGGTTGCAGCAGTTGCAACCGATTATGGTGGGCTTTTTGTTTGCGATTTGCGACAGTATTATGGCGGTCCTTGTGAGTTAATGCAGGCTAAGGGGTGATGTGATTAACAACATACTTGACTGGTTGATGATTGGCCATCGCAATCACGTTTTCAGCAACGATTGCCGCCATTCCGTCACGCGCTTCGACGGTCGCATTGCCCAGATGTGGCGTCAAGATAACGTTGTCCATTGTCGTCAGTGCGGGTGTCACTTGGGGCTCATGCTCGTAAACGTCGAGGGCTGCGCCAGCAATTTGGTGCGTTTGTAACGCAGTAACTAGAGCCTGTTCGTCGACAATTGGGCCACGCGCGGCGTTGATCAAGAGGGCAGTGGATTTCATCTTTTTGAAGGCCGCTTGGTCAATCATATGCATCGTTTGCGGGGTGAGTGGCAAATGCAAACTCACGATATCGGACTGGGCGAGTAAGTCGTCTTCGGAGACGAAGGTTGCGCCCAGTTGCGTCTCAACACTGACGGGGAGCGGGTGGTGTTGCGTGTATAGGATTGGCATATCAAAGGCGTGTAACCGTTTGGCAACGGCTTGGCCGATTTGGCCCATGCCAATGATGCCGAGTGTCTTAGCTTGTAAGTTGTGACCGAGAAAGAAAAGTGGCGCCCAACCGTCGAATCCGGTTGTTCGCATCAAATGGTCGCCTTCAACGATGCGGTGTGCGAGGCTGATAATCAGACCAGTTGTCGATTCAGCGGTGGCGACTGATGAAACATTCGGCGTGTTGGTCACAGGAATGTGGTGGGCGTCCGCGGCCGCTAAGTCGATATTATTAGTCCCGGCACCGAAATTCGCGATTAATTTTAACTTTGGCGCGTGTGCCAAGACGTCTTCGTCAATCTGCGTGGAAAGCGGGGTGATGAGATAGTCAGCGTCAGCTACGCGGTCAATGAGTTCGTCGTGGCTAATCAGTTGTTCACCGGTATAGGTGTCGATGGTCAGCTGATTTTGGCGCAGTAACGTATTTGCTTTCGCCGGTAATTGACCGGCAACCAAAACTTTAGGCATAGTGGAAACTCCCTTTACTGATAAATTAAGCCACGGTGAATCTGCTGTTTTAGCATAGATGACCGTTGCTTGAAGTCAATTGCAGTATGGCCTTTTTACTTGCAAAAAACAAGTCAGAACGCTGCGCGAACCATGCAACGCGCGTTGTGAGTGGTTAGTGGGCCACTAGTGAGTGGTTAAAAGAAAGCACAAAAAAACTGAACCAACCCGAAGGCGGTTCAGTTTGATGCTGCCATTATTTTAAGTTGTTGTTTTCCATGATATCATCGATCAAACCATATTCTTTAGCTTCTTGTGCGCTTAAGTAGTTATCACGTTCAGTATCGTGGTTCAACTTTTCGACGGTTTGACCAGAGTTGTCTGCCAAAATCTGGTTGATCTTCTTACGAGTCTTCAAGATTTCTTCGGCAACAATTTCAATTTCCGTTTGTTGACCTTGAGCACCGCCGGATGGTTGGTGAATCAAGATTTCGGAGTTAGGTAAAGCGAACCGCTTGCCCTTCGTACCAGATGAAGCTAGGACGCTGGCCATTGATGCGGCCATCCCCATAACGATGGTTTGAACATCAGACTTGATGAAATTCATCGTATCGTAGATTGCTAAGCCGGCAGTAACCACACCACCTGGTGAGTTGATATAAAGGTAGATGTCCTTACCTGAGTCTTGGGCATCCAAGAAGAGTAATTGGGCAATGATCGCATTGGCCATGTTATCTTCAATCGGGCCGGAAAGCATAATGATACGGTCCTTTAATAGTCGTGAATAGATGTCATAAGCACGTTCACCACGTGATGACTGTTCAATAACTGTAGGAACTGGATACATGATTTGTTAGCCTCCTAAGGTTGCAATATTTGATTAGCTTGGTTGCTAATTAATAAGTGTAGTTTACCGCAAAGGTCAGTGAAGGTCAAAAGAAAAACCTCAAAAACTAAATTCCGTTTTGTGACTTAACGTGGTATACTTAGGTTTCTATCATATACGGCTTGAGATTGGGTGATCCCAATCTCTTTTTTTACGTCCAGCTTCAGTGGTCAACGACACAACGAAAATTGCAGATTGAGCAGTTGCCGAACTGCGACTAGATTAAAAAGGGACGTTGGCTGTTACCAAGCAACCGGTCCGTCGGTGTTTGAAAACGTGCCAGTGGTGGTATTATCTGTATCCATAGCTAATTCCGGGGTAATCCCGCCGAATTCAGTAGCAACCATTCCGGGATCAACGGCGTTAACCGTAATATTGGTGGTTTGAAGCTCTTTGGCGAGCTGAATCGTGAACATGTTGAGTGCGGCCTTAGAAGCTTGGTAGCCAATCGCGCTGGCATGATAAACGCTCGACTGGGGGTCTAATGCGTTCGTGAGCGAGCCCATCATGCTAGAAATATTGATGATTTTGGATGGGCTAGACTTAGTCAACAATGGCAGGCAAGCTTGAGTCATGGCGATTGTGCCTAGAAAGTTCAGATTCAGGTCGGCTTGAATTGTCTCCAGTTTGATGAGTGAAGGTCGTTGGTGATGGTCAAATGCTGCCCCAGCATTATTAATTAAAAATGTCGAGCTGACCATATTGGTTTTGAATTGCGTTTACGGCAGCTTGAATGGATTGGGAATCGGTGACGTCCAGTTGAACAACGGTCACGTCTGACAAGTGGGCTACTTCAACGGCCGCTCGCCCCTTTGCTAAGTCTCGGCTACCCATAATGAGCTGTTGCCCCTGGGCGTGTAGTGCTTTAATCAGTGCCAGTCCCATACCGCGGTTGCCGCCAGTGACGAGCGTAACAATTTTATTGGTCATCTGAATCACACTTTCTTAATAGAATAATGGTAATCTTAACACGCTAGCGTTACACTAGCGCAAGTAAAAAAGTTGGGGGAAAACGATGGTGGCATCAATCAAACAAGTCGCACAGCAATTTGGGATCACTTATGATACATTGCGATTTTATGAGCGCTGTGGGTTGTTGACGGATGTGGCGCGAAATAAACATGGTCAACGGATCTCCTCAGCTGAATGTTAAAATGATTGTGTACCAAGGAACCAACGACTAACCCATCAAAATATTGGGTCCGCACATGTCTGCCTTCCGAATACCATCCCGGCTGGAAGGTATTTTGGGTAAGGCCCAGTGGTGAAATTTCACTTAGCAAGCGTCTTGTGATTGGTTAGTGAAAGACCAGTATTTAAGACGTGGGTTATCGGCTTAAATCTGTGTCCATCGCGTTCCGGCCATTGCCCAGAATGCCTGGAAGCCGGCATAGGACGCATCCACAAGAGTATGTTTACGGTAACTCGCACTGTTTCCAGCGGGTCTCAGCTGGCCGCTTTTGAACTTAACACCTGACATGATTTAATCATATTTAATGATAAAGCATAACTCGTATTCTGATATGTAGAAATAAAACTTTTGCTATCATTAAATTCATCGAACAACTATACTGATAGATGGTCCAATTATATTGACGGCTAACTAGATGAAATAAATCACGCGGTTGCCAATGTCATACGGTTGGTAGTGTCTAACTTGTGATTAGGTTTAAATTCAGTTACCATAGAAAGATGTAAGCGGTATAGGCCACCAATTCAGCAGAATTAGGCCACAAAAAAAGCTGAGAATCACTTCTCAGCTTTGCGATGCGCCCGGAGGGAATCGAACCCCCATTTCAAGAACCGGAATCTTACGTGCGATCCATTACACTACGGGCGCCTAAACAACATATTATATTCTAGCGAATAATGGATAAAAACACAAGGGTTTTACATAAAAATTTATTTTGGGAGGTATTTTTATGGCACTGGGACAAGGCTTTCGCCAGCAACAACGGCAATCGCAGAAGTTAGCGATGACCCAGCGGCTGCAACAATCTATTCAGATGTTACAGTTCAATGTGGAAGAATTGCGGGATTTTCTCACGCAAAAAGCCCTTGAGAATCCGTTGATTGATGTGGATACGAATTGGAATAATAATCACGCCAGTTTAAGTGCAGCTAAGAACGTGACTGCAAAGGATGATTTTATTGAACGGGTGTCGACATCGAATCAGCATTCCTTATTTGAATACTTATTGGATCAGATTCATTTAACGATGCGCGATACCCATTTGCGGCAAATCGTGCTGTATTTAATTGAATACGTGGACGTCAATGGTTATCTACATCTTGATGAAGCTCAAGCACGGCAAGAAACACAGGCAACGCCGATTGAGCTACTGGATGCCATCACGTTACTCCAGCAACTTGATCCACCAGGTGTCGGTGCTCGCAGTTTGCAAGAGGCCTTAATGCTTCAGACTGAAAATGATGACCACGCGCCTAATTTGGCATACATTATTTTAGAAGAAGACTTCGACGCGTTTGTCAATCGTCACTGGGATGGCTTGGCGAAAAAGTACCAGGTCGACCTGGCGGATATTTCTAATATCTATGATTACGTCCGGACGTTGACACCAGTACCGGGTGCAGCGATTGGACAAGAAACGACCGGCTACATCTTTCCAGACTTAGTCGTCACTAATCATGAAGGTCAACTCGCATTAAAGACTGCGTCGATGGCTCAGCCGGTGGTGAAGTTCCGCCGCAAGTATTATCAGCAGATGGGGCAGTACGATGACCGGGAAGTGACGGAATATCTGAAGGAAAAGAAAAATGAGTATGACTGGATTGCCAATAGCTTACAGCAACGTGAAGCAACCATTTTTCGGGTCGGCACTGCGATTATCGAGCGCCAGGAAGATTTCTTCTTAGAAAAAAGTCAAGATTTAAAGCCGCTATTATTACGAGATGTGGCCCAACAGCTACAAGTTCATGAGTCGACGATCAGTCGTAGTATCAATGGGAAGTATATTCAAACAGACTTCGGGATGTTTGAACTTAAACGTTTCTTTACCAAAGCGGTCAGCAAACGTCCCACTGGGGGCAAAATTGTGTCTGCAGACAGTGTTCAACATCGAATTATGACCCTGATTGAGCAGGAAAATAAAGAAAAACCGCTTTCAGACCAAAAAATTGTTCAGATTCTTAATGCAGAAAATGTCGAACTTTCTCGTCGAACAGTGGCAAAATATCGGGAAAATCTTAACATTCCGTCTTCGTCCAAACGGAAACAGTACTTGAGAACCGAATGATAGTTTGTGACCGGTTTTGGACCAGTCGGTTATAAGGCCCCACAGGGTTTCATTTGCAACCACCTGATGAACCTGTTATAATTCATGTTGTGGTAAGAGAGGTATGCAACATCGATTTCTTAGTAAATTAGCGTTGTGTGCTTTGTTTTTTGAAGTCTTTGGGTCGTTTTTCGACATAGCTGGACCAGACCCGTCCCACTAGAGAGCAGGTTGGATGCCATGCATTCAGATATTCAATGGATTGAGGCAATTGCCCCAGATATGGTTGACATGCTGAGTCGTCGTTACTTAGTATTACGAACCATTAATTGGATGGCCCCAGTTGGACGTCGGCTATTAGCTCAGACATTAGGTGTTAGCGAACGGACGTTACGAACCGAAACGGATACGCTACGCAAGCTTGATTTGATCATGACGAACAAGTCAGGCATGCAAGTTACCCAGCAAGGTCAGGACGTGTTGGTCGGATTAAGCCACTTCATGGATGAGTTAATGGGCATTCGCCAGAAGGAACGGCAGTTGGCGCAATACTTTAACATTAAGCGTTGCATCATCGTTTCTGGTGATTCCGATCGACAGTTGAAAGTTATTGGGACCATGGGCGAAGAAGTGAACCAACTATTACAGCAGTTATTGCCAGAAGGTCATAACATTATTGCCGTGATGGGTGGTCATACCATGGAACATGTCGCAAGTCACTTAACTAATAAATTAGGTGATAAACGTGATTTGCTATTTGTTCCGGCACGTGGTGGTGTTGGTGAGTCGGTTGCGATTCAGGCAAATACCATTGCGTCACAAATGGCACAACATACTGGCGGTAAATTCCGCTCGTTGTTCGTGCCAGAACAGGTCAGTGAACGGACGTATGAACCGCTCCTCAAAGAACCTAGTATTCAAGAGGTGTTGGCGATTATCGGGCAAGCTAACGTGGTTGTGCATAGTATCGGTGAAGCCATTTCGATGGCGCATCGCCGTAATATGTCAGAAGATCAGATTAAGGTATTACGCAGTCGCGATGCGATTGGTGAAGCCTTTGGTTATTTCTTCGATAAGAAGGGTAACGTGGTCTATCGGATTCCACGAATTGGGTTGCAAATCGGAGAACTGGCCCATCGGGAGATTATACTCGCGGTTGCGGGAGGTGCTTCTAAGGCACCGGCAATTGGCGCGTATATGAAGAACATCGCACCTAAACAGACGTGTTTGATCACGGATGAGGGTGCAGCTAACTTGATTTTAAAAAAGTAATCTTCTATAGTGAAGTTGCTTTTTAAAATAAAACTATTTTTATTTCCACAAGGAGGAAATTCTAGTATGTCTGTAAAAATTGGTATTAATGGTTTCGGACGTATCGGTCGTTTAGCATTCCGTCGTATCTTAGAACTTGGTGAAAAGTCAAGTGATATCGAAGTTGTTGCTATTAACGATTTAACTTCACCTGCATTGTTGGCTCATCTTTTGAAGTATGACTCAACTCATGGTACTTTGAACGCTGACGTTTCAGCAACCGACGATTCAATCGTTGTTAACGGTAAGAACTACCGTGTTTATGCTGAACCACAAGCACAAAACATTCCTTGGGTTAAGAACGACGGTGTTGACTTCGTTCTCGAATGTACTGGTTTCTACACTTCAAAGGCTAAGTCACAAGCTCACTTGGACGCTGGTGCAAAGCGTGTCTTGATTTCTGCTCCTGCTGGCTCAGACTTGAAGACCATCGTTTACAATGTTAACGATGACATCTTGACTGCAGATGACCGTATCGTTTCTGCTGGTTCATGTACTACTAACTGCCTTGCACCATTAGCATTTTTTGAAAACAAAGAATTCGGTATCAAGGTTGGTACTATGACTACTATCCATGCTTACACTTCAACTCAAATGTTACTTGACGGCCCTGTACGTGGTGGTAACTTCCGTGCTGCCCGTGCTGCCGGTGTAAACACTATTCCTCATTCAACTGGTGCTGCTAAGGCTCTTGGCTTAGTTATCCCAGAATTGAACGGTAAATTACAAGGCCATGCACAACGTGTTGGTGTTGTTGATGGTTCATTAACTGAATTAGTTGCTATCTTAGACAAGAAAGTTACTGCTGACGAAGTTAACGCCGCAATCAAGAAGCATACTGAAGGTAACGAATCATTTGGTTACAACGATGACGAAATCGTTTCATCTGATGTTATCGGTACTACTTTCGGTTCAATCTTCGATCCTACTCAAACAGAAGTTACTTCTGATGGTGACAACCAATTAGTTAAGACTGTTGCTTGGTACGATAACGAATACGGCTTCACTTGTCAAATGGTACGTACTTTATTGAAGTTCGCCACTCTCTAATATAAATTAGATAGTTCAGAACTTTAAAACCGCATATGGTTTTGACGGCGGGGGGAGGCAAACTCCTCTTGCCGTTTTTTTAATTTAACAGTCACGAATTCTAGGAGGATTTTAACATTGGCTAAATTAATTGTTTCAGATTTAGATGTTAAAGATAAAAAAGTTTTAATTCGTGTCGACTTTAATGTTCCGATTAAAGACGGCAAAATTGGTGACGACAACCGGATCGTCGCTGCTTTACCAACAATCAAATATGTGATTGAACATGATGGTAAAGCCATCTTATTCTCACATTTAGGCCGGATCAAGAGCGAAGACGACAAGAAGGGCTTAAGCTTACGTCCAGTTGCAGAACGTCTTTCAAACTTGTTAAACAAGCCTGTTACCTTCGTACCTGTTACTGAAGGCGAACAACTTGAAACTGCCATCAACAACATGAACGACGGTGACGTCTTAGTTGTTGAAAACACGCGTTTTGAAGACGTTGTGAACGGCGAACAAGTCAAGCGCGAATCTGGTAACGACCCTGAATTAGGTAAGTACTGGGCTTCACTCGGTGATGTCTATGTCAACGACGCATTCGGGACTGCTCACCGGAGCCATGCTTCAAACGTTGGGATTGCTTCAAACATGGACCAAGTTGCCGCTGGTTTCTTAATGGAAAAGGAAATCAAGTTCTTAGGTGACGCCGTTGACAATCCTAAGCACCCATTCGTTGCCATCTTAGGTGGTGCCAAGGTTTCTGATAAGATCGGTGTTATCGATCATTTGATCAGCAAAGCCGACAAGATCATCATCGGTGGTGGGATGACTTATACGTTCTATGCTGCTAAAGGCATGGGCATTGGTAACTCACTTGTTGAAAAAGACAAGATTGAATTAGCTAAGTCAATCATCGAAAAGGCTGGCGACAAGTTGGTCTTACCTAGTGACTCAGTTGTTGCTGAAAAGTTTGACAACGATGTTCCTAGCAAAGTTGTTGAAGGTTCAATTCCTGATGGCTACATGGCCTTAGATATTGGTCCTAAGTCAATCGAAGAATTCGAAGACGTTTTACGCGACGCTAAGACCGTTGTTTGGAACGGACCAATGGGTGTCTTTGAAATGAGCAACTACGCCAAGGGTACGCTTGAAGTTGGTAAGTTCTTAGGAACCTTATCAGAAGCAACGACTATCGTTGGTGGTGGTGACTCAACTGCCGCTGTTAAGCAACTTGGCGTTGGCGACAAGTTAACCCACATCTCTACTGGTGGCGGTGCTTCACTTGAATACCTTGAAGGTAAGGAATTACCTGGTATTGCTGCTATTTCTGAAAAATAATCTGTTCTCCGAAAGGAAGGTTTATCGTGCGTACACCTATTATTGCCGGTAACTGGAAAATGAACAAAACTGCTAGCGAAGCTTTAGCTTTCGTTAACGCGGTTAAGGATCAATTACCAGATCCATCAAAAGTTGAATCAGTCGTTGCTGCACCAGCTCTTTTCTTACAAGAAATGGTTGAAGCTGCCAAGGGTTCTGATTTAAAGATTGCTGCTGAAAATGCTTACTTTGAAGATGCTGGGGCCTTCACTGGTGAAACTTCACCAGCCGCTTTAGCTGACTTAGGCGTTGACTACGTTGTTATTGGTCACTCAGAACGTCGTGGCTACTTCCACGAAACTGACGAAGACATTAACAAGAAAGCTCACGCAATCTTCAAGAACGGCATGAAGCCAATCATCTGCTGTGGCGAATCACTTGAACAACGTGAAGCCGGCGAAGCAGAATCATGGGTTTCTGGCCAAATCAAGGCTGCTTTGAAGGACTTATCAGCTGACCAAGTAAGTTCATTGGTTATTGCCTATGAACCAATCTGGGCCATCGGTACTGGTAAGACTGCTTCAAGCGACCAAGCTGAAGAAATTTGTGCAGTTGTTCGTAAGACTGTTGCTGATCTTTACTCACAAGAAGTTGCGGATAAAGTTCGGATTCAATACGGTGGTAGTGTTAAACCAGCCAACGTTAACGAATTAATGGGCAAAGAAGATATCGACGGTGGTTTAGTCGGTGGTGCTTCATTACAACCTGATTCATTCTTGGAACTTGTTAACTACCAAAATAACTAATAATAGTTATTGCAAGTTGTTGGACAAACTTCTACAATAAGTGTGAAACAAAAACAAGCCAATTTTAAGGAGAGAAATTAATGTCTATTATTACAGATATTTATGCTCGCGAAGTCTTAGACTCACGTGGTAACCCAACTGTTGAAGTTGAACTTTATACTGAAAGCGGCGCATTTGGTCGCGGTATCGTTCCTTCAGGTGCCTCAACTGGTGAACATGAAGCCGTTGAATTACGTGACGGTGACAAGAGCCGTTTCATGGGCAAGGGTGTTACTAAGGCCGTTGACAATGTTAACAAGTTAATCGCTAAGGAAATCGTTGGTTACGATGTAACTGACCAACGTGCCATTGACCAAGCGATGATCAAGTTAGACGGTACTCCTAACAAAGCTAAGTTAGGTGCTAACGCTATCTTAGGTGTTTCCATTGCTGCCGCACGTGCTGCTGCTGACGAACTTGAAATGCCTTTATACAACTACCTTGGCGGATTCAACGCCCACGTCTTACCAACACCAATGATGAACGTTATCAATGGTGGGGCCCACGCCAACAACGACGTTGACTTCCAAGAATTCATGATCATGCCTGTTGGTGCTTCTTCAGTTAAAGAAGCTATCCGGATGGGTTCAGAAACTTTCCACAACTTGAAAGCGATCTTGAACGAACGCGGTTACTCGACTGCCGTTGGTGACGAAGGTGGTTTTGCACCTGACTTGAAGAACAACGAAGAACCATTCGAAATCTTGGTTGAAGCTATCGAACGTGCCGGTTACAAGCCTGGTAAGGATATTGCCATTGCCTTTGACTGTGCCGCTTCAGAATTCTACAACGAAGAAACTGGCAAGTACGACTTGAAGGGTGAAGGCGAAAATGGGAAATCATTTACTGCCGAAGAATTCGTTGACTTACTTGACAGCATCGTTGACAAGTACCCAATCGTTTCCATCGAAGATCCTTTGGATGAAAACAACTGGGAAGACTGGCAAATGGCAACTGCCAAGCTTGGTAAGAAAGTTCAAATCGTTGGTGACGACTTATTCGTTACGAACACGGACTACCTTGCAAAGGGTATCAAGATGGGCGTTGCTAACTCAATCTTAATCAAGGTTAACCAAATTGGTACTTTGACTGAAACTGTTGAAGCTATCGAAATGGCTAAAGAAGCTGGCTACACTGCCATCGTTTCTCACCGTTCTGGTGAAACTGAAGACACGACCATTGCTGACTTAGTTGTCGCAATGAACGCTGGCCAAATCAAGACTGGTTCAATGAGCCGTACTGAACGGATTGCTAAATACAATCAATTAATGCGGATCGAAGACCAACTTGAAAGCACTTCAGAATACAAAGGTATCCACGGCTTCTACAACTTAGACGAAGCTGCACGGAACACCATTACTAGCAAGTAATTTGAAGTTCTAATAGAGACGTCGTTCCCTCTGGAGCGGCGTTTTTATTATACATATTTTAAGGAACATCTGTTTGAGTTTAACGCCTGGACCATGAGAAGTCGTGGTAAAATAAGAGCATGTGTATTTGAGTAAGGAGAGAACGGAATGGATGACTTTCAGCAACAAATCAATGTGTGGTCTGATTGGCAAGGACTGCAAACTAATGCATTAGCTTTTGAACCAGTGCTTCAAAAAATCTATGCCAGTGAAAATGAACCCTACAAAACACCAGAACCAGTTGCCGACCAGTTCGCGGCACGGTTTACCATTGGTCCCACAGAAATTGCAATTTTTCCGCCAAGTGCTGTCATGGCTGAGACCCGGGCGTATTATCAAGCGGAACGCTTTGGCCTGACTCGGATGGCGCGCCTTAAGCTGGGTGCACCACGGTTATTACATGCTGGTTTTGTTTTCGATAAGTATCAATTCTATTATGTTATTTATCGGCCATTACAAGGCATTACGCTGACTGAATTCTGCGCGACGGCCAAACCGTTGGCTAAGTCGACACTCGGTCGTCAGATTGGCACGATGTTGACGCAGCTCAATACCGAAGTTGCGACGTTCGGCCCAGAAAGTCAACCAGTTGGCGACTGGCAAGTGTTAGGAAACGACTTCGCAGCTGAACGGGAAGCGTGGTTGGCCCAACATCCAGTGACGCCTAACCAGTTTGTACACGGTAACTTAACCGGTGACAATCTGATTGTGACTAGCGGTGAATTAGGCCTGCAACGCTTTAGCACGGCACATCAAGCTGCTAAGCAGACGGAGCTCGTGTCCTTGATCTTTGACGCGTTCAATGGTGACGCTGAGTTGTTAACTGGCTTTAAGGCCACTTACCAGACGAGCGATTTAGCGACCGACCTGATGTTGGGATTGCTATTACGAGCAGATGGGCCACAACAGATTCAAGCATTATTACCAGAACAGACCGTTACATTGGCTGCGCTTCAACAGAAAATTGCAACATTACTATCATAATTCGGAGGGGGACTCGCTGTGGCACAACGGCCGCACAATATCAAACAACATTTTGACTTCACACGCTTTAGTTCAATCGGCCGGGCATTGATTGTCGGCGTGATTGCGGGGTTCGTCGTTAGCATTTTTCGTTTCAGCATTGAACAAGGCTTAAAGTTCGTTCAATGGGCTTACGGACAAATTCATGCCAATTGGCTGCTACTGATTCCTTGGCTGATTTTAACAGTGCTAGTTGCCATATTCGTCGGTTGGCTGGTCAAAAAGAAACCCAACATTAAGGGTTCCGGGATCCCACAAGTCGAAGGGCAGTTAGCCGGTGAGTTAGACTACGGCTGGTGGTCAGTCTTGTGGCGCAAATTTGTCGGCGGTGTGCTGGGCATTGGTTCCGGCTTATTTCTGGGGCGTGAAGGACCGTCGATTCAATTGGGCGCTACGATTGGCCAAGGGGTCGCTGCCAAGCTCCGTCAGACTGGTTCGGATCGGCGCTCACTGATTTGCCGGTGGTGCTGCTGCGGGGCTCTCAGCGGCGTTCAATGCGCCAATTGCCAGCACGTTGTTTGTGTTTGAAGAAGTTTACCATAACTTCTCACCAATTATCTGGACGACTGCATTAGTGAGTGCGATGGCTAGCGACTTTATTTCGCTGAACTTTTTTGGCCTGGTGCCAGTGTTGCACATCCCTTATGACTATAATTTGCCGTTGAGCCAGTACGGGAATTTAATCGGCCTCGGCATCTTTTTAGGCGTGTTTGGTTATCTGTATCAAAATGTCACGTTGACGATGCCCAACTGGTATGCGAAGTTGCGGTTGCCGAGTTGGCTCGATGGGTTGATCCCGTTTCTGCTAGTGATCCCGATTGGCTTACTGTGGCCACAACTATTAGGTGGCGGTAATGCGGTTATCTTGAATTTAGCCGCTGCTACGCCAGCATTAATTGCCTTATTAGGGATTTTTGTCTTGCGCTTCAGCTTTTCGACGATTTCATACGGGTCCGGGTTGCCCGGCGGTATTTTTCTACCGATTCTATCGTTAGGGGCCATTCTAGGGGCGATTTATGCCCAAGTCATGGTCATGTTGGGCTGGATGCCGACTAACTTGATTCCCAATTTTATTATTTTTGCGATGGCCGGCTACTTTGCTGGGATTGGGAAAGCCCCCTTTACCGCGATTCTGCTAATTACCGAAATGGTCGGGACGCTGCACCATTTGATGCCGTTAGCCGTTGTCTCGATGACGGCCTACTTAGTAGTGGACCTCTTAGGCGGGGCACCCATCTATGAAGCCTTATTGGAAAAGCTCATTCGGCCACGGATGCCCGAGCACAGTGGCGTTCAGGACCGGCTCGAATTGCCGATTTTTGAAGGCTCTAAGTTGGAAGGACACCAGGTTCGTGATTTTAAATGGCCAGCTGAGTCGCTGTTGATTGCGATTCGTCGTGGTGAACAACAGGTGATTCCACATGGGGATACCTTGATGCGCGCGGGGGATACCTTAATTATCTTAACCGACCGCGATAACCGTGCTTGGGTTCGCCATCAAATCTCGCATTTGACAGTCGCGACGCCTTGAGTGCTGAACAAACCAACGAATTGTCCAGGATACTGGAAAAACAAGGCGAAATATGTTAAATTGTTATAGACATAGCGGACTCTTTAGGAGGCACATTTCTTGTATAATTTATTGTTAACGTTAATACTGGTCATTTCCGTCTTGATTATCATCGCGGTAATGATGCAACCATCCAAAACTAATGATGCCATGTCTTCATTGACCGGTGGTGCTGATGACTTGTTCGCCAAGCAGAAGCCCCGCGGTTTTGAAGCGTTCATGCAGAAGGTAACCGTGGTATTAGGAATCGCTTTCTTTATCCTAGCGTTAGCTCTAGCATGGTACTCATCGAAGTAATTGACCGTCCTCCTGTGATTTCAGGAGGATTTTTTTGAAATTTAGCGAGGAAACACGTTAGATATTCGTGAGTGGACTTGTCCTCATTATGGTATTAGCCATGACCGAGACATTAGCGCTACTAAGAATATCTTAAGTGCTTAACCGACTAATTAGGCGCGGGATGCGCCATAGTAAATAGCCGTAACCTCTGCACAAGTGCTAGCCACTGATGTGTAAGTTAGCGGTGTTCCTAGAAGCTCGGTCATTTATGGCCGAGTAGTTCACGAAAGTTGGTGGTAATGATGTTAAAACAACCGGAACCATTTTACTTTGAACACGGTGAACGGGCCGTTATCTTACTCCACGCTTATGCTGGCAGCGCCAATGACGTGCGGATGTTGGGGCGGACGCTGGAACGGTCTGATTATACCGTGTACGGCCCGCAATTCAGTGGTCACGCGACGAATGATCCGCGTGATATTTTAGCCCAAACACCCGACCAATGGTGGCAAGATACCCAACAAGCAATATCATTTCTACGGCAAAAAGGCTATACTAAAATTAGTATCTTTGGCCTTTCATTAGGGGGGATTTTTGCGACTGCTGCGTTGGAACGTGATCCGCAACTACTAGGTGGTGGGACGTTTAGCTCACCGCTATTTGCGGGTAATCGCAGTGATGTCGCCGAAATGTTCATTACGCTTAGTCACCATCAGTTGGCGCATAGCCAATTTTCACTGGCCGAACGGGAACAAATCTTGGCAGTACTGCCAGAACTCGTCCAGCAGCAGTTACAAGCCGTTAATACCTTTACTGAGCAAGAGGTTACGACCAAGTTAACCAACGTCACACAACCGTTTTTCATTGGTCAGGGTGGTCAAGATGAATTGATCGATCCGAACGTGGCGCGTCGGCTGCAAGCAGCGCTAACGCAAGTGCCCGTTGATTTTCATTGGTATGCCGATGCGGGGCATGTGATTACCGTGAATAATGCCCATCATCAATTAGAACAAGATGTCTTAACATATTTAAAATCTATATATAAATGAGGTAAATGATGTCAGAAGCAAACTTACAAGAACAAATCCTGACTTTTCTGCAGGCCCATCCTGATCGCACTTATAGTGTCGAACAGTTGACGGACGAACTGCATTATACAGGCGCAACGGCCTTTACATTTTTAGTGAAGGAACTTGCGAATATGGAACGCAAGAAACTCGTCAGTACCGACGACCATGACCATTTTAAGTTGGTCCAAGAAACCAAGACCGTTGAAGGGTCATTTCATGGCAATGATAAGGGCTTTGGTTTCGTACGCTACGATCCAGATTTGCCCGATATTTACATCAATCCCGACAATACGCAGTTTGCATTGACCGGTGACGATGTTGCGGTTGAAATTATTCGGCCAGCCCGTCCTGGTTCAGACCGCGGTCCTGAAGGTAAAATCGTCAGCATCGTTAAACGTAACTATACCCAAATCGTCGGTGCCTACACGCCTAGCACGGATGAAGCTGGGTTTATTGGGACTGTCGAAATCAAGGACAAGAAGCTCTCTAAATATCAATTATTAATCACTGACCAAGGCCTCCACCCAACTGAGGGTGAAGTGATCATCGCCGAAGTCGCCGCTTATCCGGATGCCCAACATCCAACACGGATGATTGGGATCGCCAAGCAGGTGATTGGGAGCGTTGATGACCCTGGGATGGACGTCCTTCAAGTGGTCTACCAACACGATGTCCCATCCGTCTTCCCTGAAGAAGTCACGGATGAAGCCAACCGGATTCCGGACTACGTGACGGATGAAGAAAAAGTTGGCCGGGTCGACATTACCGACCAACCATTAGTGACGATTGATGGCGCTGAATCAAAAGACTTGGATGATGCGGTCGTTGCTTGGCGGTTGCCAAATGGGAACTTCCACTTAGGGGTCCACATTGCAGACGTTAGCCATTACGTGACTGAAAACTCTGAGTTGGACCGTGAAGCATTCAAACGCGGGACCTCCGTTTATTTGACTGACCGTGTGATTCCAATGTTACCACGGCGGTTATCGAACGGAATCTGTTCATTAAATCCAGATGTTGAACGGTTAGCCATGAGTTGTGAGATGGAAATCGATCCAACCGGGGAAATCGTCAATCACAAGATTTTCCAAAGTGTGATTCGGTCCCACGCGCGGATGACATATGACGCCGTCAACCAAATTCTGGAAGCCCACGATCCTAAGACGCGTGAAAAGTACGCGGACTTGGTCGATATGTTTGATACGATGGGTGATTTACACCGTATCTTATACAAACACCGTCGGCACCGGGGCGCCATTGATTTTGATGATAACGAAGCTAAGATCATCGTTGATGAAGCGGGTCACCCAATCGACATCCAATTGCGGGTGCGGGGCTTAGCTGAACGGATGATTGAAAGTTTCATGTTAGCTGCCAACGAAACGGTTGCTAAAAATTATAGTCAACTCAAGGTACCGTTTATCTACCGGGTCCATGAAACACCTGATAGTGACCGGATGCTGAGTTTCTTTGAATTTGTCACCAACTTTGGCGTCAGTGTCAAGGGGAGCTCCAAGGATGTTAAACCGAAGATGCTCCAGGATGTTTTGAAGAAGGTCGCTGGCAAGCCAGAAGAAGCCATGGTCTCAGTGATGATGCTCCGGAGTATGAAACAAGCCCGGTATGCTGACCAGTCACTTGGACACTTCGGGTTAGCTGCGCCATACTACACCCACTTCACGTCACCAATCCGGCGTTATCCAGATATGATGGTCCACCGGTTGATTCGGCACTACGCTGAAAACGGGACTGGTAAAGAAGCGCGGGCACGTTATCGGGATAATTTACCAAATATCGCAGAAACGACTTCCGACCACGAACGCCGGGGTATCGATACGGAACGTGACGTGGATTCCATGAAGAAGGCTGAATACATGGCTGACCATGTTGGTGAGACCTTTGAAGCCGTCGTTGATTCCGTCATGAAGTTCGGCTTGTTTGTTGAGTTGGAGAACACCGTTGAAGGGCTCGTCCACATTAGTACGATGGACGATGACTACTACGAATACGTTGAAAAACAACTCGCATTAGTCGGGCGTAAGACGAAGCGGACGTTTAGAATCGGCCAACCAGTCAAAGTTCAATTGATGCGGGTGGACAAGGATCAACGCGAAGTCGACTTCAAGTTGTTGAATCCGGAAGAAGCGCCAAAGACGGACTTATTACCAAAACGGGAACATTCCGATAATTATCGTGGTAATAATCGTCGTGGCGGTAACAATAATTACCACCGCAATGGGAACAACAATAACCGCAACAATGACCGGCGGGGTGGCAATAATAACCATCGCAATGGCAACAGCAACGGCCGTCGTAATAACAATGGTCGTTCGAATAATCACAGTAATAATAATAGTAATCGACGGTCAACTAGTGATCGTCGGCGCTAATTTTTAACTAAGGGGGTGTGCGGCAATGGCCAAACAACACGGTAAGCACCCAGATACCGCCCTCGCTCAAAATCGGAAAGCACGTCACGACTATGCCGTCGAGGACACCTATGAAGCAGGAATCGCACTGACCGGGACGGAGATCAAATCCGTCCGTGACCGGCGCGTGAACTTGAAAGATGGGTTCGTTCAGATTCGTAACGGTGAAGCGTGGATGCAAAACGTTCACATTAGTCCGTTTAAAGAGGGGAATCGCTTTAACGTTGACCCACTGCGTAACCGGAAACTCTTGTTGCATAAGAAAGAAATCAGCAAGTTAGGTGCCGCAACGATGACCAAGGGTGTCACCATCATTCCACTCAAGATGTATCTCAAACACGGGTTTGCGAAAGTCTTGATTGGGGTCGCTCATGGGAAACGGGAATACGATAAGCGCCAAGATATTAAGAAACGTGAACAACAACGGCAAATCGACCGGGTCATGAAACATTATTAGACCGGGTATATAAGGACACTTCGACGAGATTTCGTTGAGGGGCCCTTTTTTGCGTCCCTCATTAGACCAGTTGGATTGTAGCTTGAAACGGTCGCTGAACGGTCGCTGCAGATCGAGCGATGGCGCACATTTAAGATTTTCATCGTTAGCAAACTGAGTTATCAGACTATAAATTAATTTAGCTAATAGCTATATATTAATTGCTTTATATAACGAGTTTATGTTACGTTATAAGTGGATGAATAATTAAAGTAATCGTTAGTTAATGTCATAAATTAAAAACGAACGTTAATTTTATGCCATTCGGATTGGAGACCCGAAAAGTAAACGATACTTTAATGAATCAAAACATGTACAAACTGACACACGGTTATTATCTAGGGGGACATCGATATGCGTCATGTACAAACGGAAAAACAGTATTATAAAATGTATAAAAAGGGCCGTTTCTGGGTATTTGCAGGGATAACGGTCGCAACCATTGGCATTAGCCCAATTATTGGACGTGCAGACCAGGAAAATAAGGTTTCGACTCAGTCAACGACGAGTGCGGCGATGACCAACCAAGCCAGCGTGGCAACAGGTAAAACGGTGGTTTTGAACAAGCAGAATGAGCAGGGGGCTTCACAAGCTCAGACTGATGAGACGAGTACCAAAGGTGAATCAACCACTAGTGCGGAAAATCAGCAGTCTAAAAATGTAACCGATTCCAGCAATAACACATCTGGGTCGGCTACGGGACGGGTCGCTATGAAGACTGATACTAGTTTGACCAACGATAATGCACATGCACAGTCAAATGCGACTGATACGCAGATGCCTGGCACATCAACAGCAAACCAATCAGCCACTCAGCCGACATCGAGCCACGCGCAAGCTAGCATTACTAATCCAGCTAATGACACTCAACAAGCTACAGTGAATGGCAAGCAGACCACCGTGGCAACCACCGAAACTAAAGCGGATACGACGACAACAACCGACGAGAAAAATATTACGACTGCGAACACCGAACCGGATGCAGCATCACCGACAACATCCACAGACTCGGTGGTCAACCCAGCTGCGACAGCAAAAACGACAGATACCTCGGCCGATGTCTCATCAACGACCAACACTACTGACGCGGCGATTAATGCAGCAACCACGTTAACTGAATCTGAAGCGGCGACCAATCAGACACGAACGAACACTGAGTCCACCGTTCAGGACGATTCGAGTACAGTCCCAACAGCTGCCAAGATGAGTCGAGCAGTATTAAGAAGCGTGCAGCCGGCAACCGTAACTTCCAGTGGAACGATTGGAACCAGTGCCTGGAGGATGACCGATGATGGCGTACTGACAATTGGTGCGGGCGATTGGTCGAATGCTGACGTGGGATCACTTGTTGGCAATTTCGGCAAACAACTCACCCAAGTCGTGATTGATGGCAAAGTCAATGCTGGCGACGATCTCAGTTGGCTATTTTTCAGTACGTCCAACCTCAAAACGATTCAAGGATTCGAAAATTTGGATACTTCCAAAGTAACGGATTTCAGTCACATGTTCACTAACACGGCGATCAGTGATTTCTCTGGCATTGCGAATTGGGATGTCAGTGCCGGAACGGGCTTTAACAGCATGTTCGCGAATAACAAGTCCCTGCAAACGATTGATTTAAGTCACTGGCAGCTCAATCAGACTAAGCCGGTCAATCTTTTTATGATGTTTAATTCAGATACGGCACTGACCACGATTGATTTAAGTGCTTGGGATACGCGCATGGTGACCAATATTGGCGGGATGTTTGCCGGTGCTGCTAGTGGGACCATGCAGTTGAAATCGGTAGATCTGCATGGTTGGCAATTGCCAAATGTGACCAGCATGGGTTCGATGTTTATTTATGATGACCAATTGACCCACGTTGACTTGAGTGGCTGGCAAACTTCTGCCAAATTAACCGACATGAACTACATGTTTCAGGGGACATCTAAACTGACTACCTTAGATTTGTCGGCACTCGACATGCGTTCGGCGACAATGACTAAGATGTTGATCAACCAAGATAATCGGCAAAATTCGGTGCCATTTAATTTGCAGCAGTTGACCCTTGGCGCGACGAGCAAATTAACGGGTAGTATGTTGCCCGCAATTTCAACGGGGACCGGTTATTCCGGCTACTGGGTCAATCAGGCAGACGCCACGCAGCGCTATGACTCAGCTGGTTTGATGGTCTTATATAATGGCACGACCAATCCAGGTGCAACGATTACTTGGGTCTGGGAAACGGCGCCTTCGCAATCTGAGTTAACAGCGGCCGATGTGACGGGATTAATTGCTGGGCCGAATACGACCTGGAAGCTAGCCGATAGCGTTGCGACCTTGAAAGATGTGACCGGTGCTGATATTAGTGCCAACATTGACGAGTTAGTCAAAGTGTTGAGTGTCAACGGAGATACGGCCGTGACGACGGTGGATGCGCAGACGGCTGGCACCTATCAAGTGGCCTTACAATATATTGATGGTTACGGTGTGAAACATGAGGCAACTAGTACGATTGTGATTGCCCCGAACCAGACCAAACTCGTCGGTCGAGCAGTAACGATTAAGATGGGGCCACACGCGGCCTATCAACTGTCAAACTTGATTGATGCAACCCAATCTCTAAATGCTGCGGGTCAGCAATTGAGTGCGGCAGAAATTGATCGAATCACGGTCAGCGGTCTCGATATGAGCCAACCAGGCACACGACAAGTAACCCTAGCTTTCACGGATGACACTGGCCAGCGCCACACGACTGAGGTGCCCGTCACAATGATTGCGAGTCAAGCGACCTTAGCTATCCAGGATAGTACGATTGGTATTGGTCCTAATCAGACGAGCTGGGATTTTCATGATTATCTGACCCATGTCACTGATTTTGACGGCCAGATGATTGCGCCAGAACAATGGGACGCTTTGAATATCGTGGCTGACAAACAACCCGACTTAAAGACGCCAGGTACCCAACGGATTACGTTGACCTACACGGATGCGCTAGACAACGTGCATACTGTGACAACGACGATCAACGTCGTAGCATCTGCGGCAACCCTCAACAGCCAACCAGAAGTGATTGTGTTCGCTTATAAGGCTGCTCAGGTGAGTGCTAAGACACTGGTCACTGAGTTGACGGATGTGACTGGTACCGCATTGACTGATTTGAGTGCGGTCACAATGCACGGTTTTGACGCGAAGACTAGTGGTCCGCAAACCGTAACGCTGACTTACACGGACGCTTATGGCAATGTGTTAACGACGCAATCAGTTGTGACGGTCGATTTTGCGACGATCAGCGGGAAAAATACGATGTTAATTGCCGGGCCAACCGCCGCTTGGAATTATATGGACAACATTGAGACGCTCACGGACTCGACCGGTCAAACGATTGATGCACAACAGGCCAAGCTCAGTTATGAGCAGCCTAATTTAACGAGCGCTATGGTGGGTGTCCCGCAATCAATTACACTGGCTTATACTGATGACCTTAGTCAAGTACAGCGGGTTACCGTTGTGGTAACGACGCAAGCGTCTAAAGCTGGCATCACAGCCAAGGCCGACCAAGTAATTTGGCCGCATGAAGTGACCAATCTCAAGGCAACGGACTTAGTGGCCAACGTTCAGGATGCAACCGGACAACCACTCACTAATTTGGCAGCCGGCCAATTGACGATGAGTCCGATTACTGCCGACCGTGCTGGCGCTCAATTAGTCACGCTCACATTTATGGATGAAGTGGGTAACTTGACAACTGCACAATTAAAAGTGACTGTCGATCAAGCAACGATCACGACGCAACCGACGACGGTTATTGCTGGGCCAACTGCGACTTGGCAGTATTTGGCCGCAATTCAACAAGTGAGCGATGGAATGGGCCAGCCGATTGAGGCGACGACTGCCAATATTCAGTTGCTTAATCATCCGGATTTGAGTACTGCCAAAATTGGGCAACCGCAGACTGTTCAATTTCGTTATTTAGATTCATTAGGTCAGCAACATATCGGCCAGTTTGACGTGACAACGGTTGCTAGCCAAGCGGTCTTGGTCGGACAACCAGTCAGCTTGATTGCTGGTCCTCAGACCACTTGGCAACTGGCTGACAGCATTGATGGGGCCCATAGTCTTGCGGCTAATGGGCAAACACTGACTGCTGCACAGCTTAAACAAGTGACGACTGACAGCCTGCCAGACTTAAGTACGCCGGGGACGTATCAGTTAACGTTACGATACCTTGACGAAGCTGGGAACCTAGTCACGGGTCAAACGATTGTCACGGTTGCCGCGAGTCAAGCAGCGATTCAAGTCCGCGACAGTCAATTGACGGTCGGTACTGCTTGGCAAGCTGCGGATAACCTCGTGCAAGCGGTTGATGCAACAGGCCATGCGCTCGCGCTAACTGATTTGACCGTGACTGGTAAAGTCGATACTCAGACGGCTGGTCGTTATCAGATAACTTATGCTTACACGGATGCGGTCGGTAATGCCATCAGTGAAACGGCACTGATTACCGTCGTCGCACCACCAGTTGATCCCGACGAAAATGGCAACGGTGACGAGGTCAAGCCGGATGAACCAGATTCAGATGGTGGTCAGACTAAGCCCGATGACAATAATCCTGATCAGCCCCAACCAGATGATAGTGAAGACAATACGAAACCTGGCACGGGGGATACAGATAGCTCCAAACCAGATAACGATACGGATAGTACCAAACCCGATATGGGTACAACGAATCCGGGTGGCAATGACCAGGAGACCAGTACGCAACCTGATGTGATTCCTGATGATCAGTCGACAAATGAGACGACGCAGCCGGAAACAAACCATCATGGTCAGGCATCAGCTAGCCGGCCAGGTCGAAGCCGGCCAACTGCGACTGTTCGACCAGCGAAAACGACCCAACATCATAGCAATGGTGGAGGCACCGCTAAGACACTGGTCCGGTCGGCAAAAGCGGATGCAATTGCACAAAATGCAACCGCTAACGTCACGTCAACTAATTCGACGCGATCAGCTAAGTCGAGCGCAACTGAGGCATCTAACCGCCATGGTCAATTGCCACAAACAAGTGAAGCTAATGCCTCGGCATCAGTGGGCGCAGTCGTATTAGGATTAGTCGGACTATTAGGGCTTAGTGGACTGGCGGCATGGCGTCGGCACTTCGAACATGAAGATTAAGCTGTGTTCGAAAAGATAGGGTGCAGCTGTCATTGATTGTCATTGCAAGTCAGTCGCAACCCAGTTGGGTCGAAGAATATCATTGTGAGGGTCGTCATGATTGCTGGTCAGACAACTAGCAGGCACCCCTTAAATCAACTGTTTTCAGAACGGCAGTCATTTCGTAACTTGAAGTGACTGTCGTTTTGAGACTGATAAAGTGATTGCTAAAAGCCATTTTGGAAAGGAGACATCGAGTGCGTGGTGAAACGTTTTCTATCATCACAACAGCTTGGTCAGCCTATTCTACAGATGAGGTTGAGTTATATGGACCTAAGATGACAGGCTCACTAAATTATAAAACGTTAAATCACGGTGCTTTCGTTAGATTCTTTTTTGAAATTGGCATTTAACTTAATTTTATTAAGTTAAACCTCATTTTTAGCACCATCCTTAAAGCATAATGAGAAAAGAATAACAAATCGGATTGGTCGCGAGCCATGAATTATGTTATATTTTATGACATACCGTTTCGGTAATTTTTTGAGGAGGTCTCGTCGATGAGAAAGTGGCAAGTTGCGGTTGTCATGTTGTTAGCAGCGTTGGGAAGCTGGTTTGCAGTTGGTACCCAGGCGCAGGCGAAAGCATACACCATTGCAACGGATACGACCTTTGCGCCGTTTGAATTTCAGGCCAAGGGTGGTAAGTACAAAGGAATTGATATTGATATTTTAAAAGCGATTGCTAAAAAAGAAAACATCAATTATAAACTTAAAGCGATTAGTTTTGGTGCCGCCGTTCAGCAGCTTAGTGCAAACCAAGTTGACGGGGTGATTGCCGGAATGAATATTACGGCCGAACGTAAGAAGACGTTCGATTTTTCGAATGCTTACTATACGTCTGGCGTCGTTATGGCGGTCGCCAAGGATAGTAAGGTCAAGAACTTTAAGCAGTTGAAAGGCAAGACGGTCGCGTTAAAGACTGGGACGGCCGGTGCTGCTTATGCGAAGTCGATTCAGAGCAAATACGGCTTTAAAATCAAGTATTTCAATGATTCCAACAATATGTATAACGACGTGAAAGTCGGTAACTCGGCAGCCTGTTTTGAAGACTACCCCGTGATGTCATATGGGATTAAAAATGGGATTCAATTGAAGATCGTGACCAAGCAATATGCCGCTGGTGACTATGGCTTTGCCGTTAAAAAGGGTAAAAATGCCGAACTGTTGAAGAAGTTCAACGCTGGGCTGAAGGCCATCAAAGCGGATGGAACTTACAAGAAGATCGTCAATAAGTACTTGAATTCCAGTGAATCATCATTGACTGGTGAAACAGCCAGCAGCCGGACCTTTATCGGTTTGTTCACGCAAAACCTTGATACAATTGGTTCTGGGTTATGGATGACTTTGGAATTAACGGTTATTTCAATTATTTTAGCCACGATTCTTGGCCTCATCCTCGGAGTGCTCGGCGTTATGCCTGGTAAAGTTGGTCCAGCAATCTCTAGCACGATCATTTATATTTTCCGGGGGATGCCACTGATGGTGCTGGCTTTCTTCATCTACATCGGGTTCCCAGATCTGATTGGGCACGGGTTTAAGATTCCAGCATTCATCGCCGGGATGATTACGCTTATGCTGAATGAAGGGGCCTATACCGGGGCGTTCGTCAAAGGGGGCTTTGCGGCCGTTGATGATGGCCAAATGGAAGCGACACGTTCACTGGGCTTACCTTACTGGACGGCGATGCGCAAGGTCATCATGCCTCAAGGGATTCGGATTATGATTCCGTCATTTATCAACCAATTTATTATTACGTTGAAGGATACGTCGATTCTGTCCGTAATCGGGATCGTTGAATTGACCCAAACCGGGACGCTGATTATCGCCCGGAACTTTGAAGGGTTCAAGATTTGGCTGATGATTGCGATTATTTACTTGGTTATCATTACGTTATTAACATGGTTATCTAACTGGGTTCAAAGGAGGATTAACTAGGCATGGCGAAAGTAATTGTCAAAGATTTGCATAAGAGTTACGGTGACAACGAAGTCTTGAAGGGGTTAAACCTCGAAGTTCAAGATAACGAAGTCGTTTGTATGATTGGGCCCTCTGGTTCCGGTAAGAGTACGTTCTTGCGCTGTCTCAATGATTTGGAAGTGCCAACGCAGGGGCAAGTCGTGATTAGCGGCTACGACCTATCTGACAAAGGGACCAACATCAACTTAGTGCGTGAAAATATCGGGATGGTGTTCCAACACTTTAACCTATTCCCGCACTTATCGGTGTTACAAAATATCACCTTAGCACCGACTCAGCTTAAAAAGGAAACCCAACAAGAAGCCGAAAAAACGGCGCGCGATTTGTTAGCGACGGTTGGGTTGTCTGATAAAGCTGACGCAATGCCGAAATCATTATCTGGTGGGCAGAAGCAACGGGTTGCCATCGCCCGCGCGTTAGCAATGCATCCCAAAATCATGCTATTTGATGAACCAACGTCTGCCTTGGACCCTGAAATGGTCGGCGATGTCTTGGATGTTATGAAGAAGCTAGCCGCCGATGGGATGACCATGATTGTGGTCACACACGAAATGGGCTTTGCCAAAGAAGTCGCGGACCGTGTCGTCTTCATGGCTGACGGCCTGATTCAAGAAACGGGTAAACCTGCGGATGTCTTCAATCATCCTAAGAGTCCCCGGCTACAGGACTTCCTCGAGAAAGTTATTAATGTTTAGTGAATAAGATATTTGATTGGCACGTCTCATGATGGAGGCGTGCCAATTTTTTAAGCCTTACACGTGTTGTGCTAGTTATTGGTATTAAAAATGATCAAAACGTGCTAATTATTAAGTTCAAAAGCAACCAGCTGAGGCCCACTGGAAACAAAACGAATTAGCGTAAACCTGATTTGATAGCTGCGTCCTACACCGGCTTCCAGGCATTTCTGACAACGCTGGAACGCGATGGACACAGATTTAAGCCGACAAACCACGTCTTAAATACTGGTCTTCCATATCTCCTGCAATATGGATGAAACGTGTTCGGGTCAGACTGGGACTTCCGGTTAGCTACGCCAGAACGCCAAGCGGAAGTTCACCGCTTAACGCTCTAGCTAGGCTAATCCTCAGTCCCAACCCGTCTGAACCTCACACTCTAGGAGCCGCTGAGCATTGTCAGAAACACCTTCCAGCCTGGATGGTATTCGAAAGGCGGACATGTGCGGACCCCACCTTTGAGGAGTTGGTCGTTGACACTTAAGTAAACAGCTATTTGACATCTAACTGTAAAACTTGGGCCACTAGTCGCCATGTTGGCAGACTCGTGTTGGCGAAACAGCAGCGTTGCAGAAACGTTAAATGGGTCTTGTCAAATCACATAAAATATCAAACTCTAGCAGTTAAACGAAAGGCAATTCTAGCGACTTCTTTCAAGATTAGTTACTATTGAAGTTAATGAATAATCTTCCTAGCATTTAAATGCCATCAATCATCATCCATGATGATTCAAAAGTTTGCATGAAGAGCCAGTTTCGTAATATTCAATGATCAATTGTACCTGAATAGGCGGTCGTTCATCCGCCATTCGAGCGGGTTCCCGACTGTAGGGGCTGGCTGACAATGCTCAAGGGCGAAATTCTTCTTGTCCGGGTGTAGTTCCCGGGCTAGAAGAAGACTCGTATTTGAAATTGCGCAGTGGGTTTCTGCGTGAGTTCAAATCGATGTCCGCCCTGTTCCAGCGTTGTCAGCCAGCCCCGGAGGTCGGAATAAGACGCGCCCCGGCTGACGAACAGGAATCCATTGATTGGCACGTTTTACTCATGATTCATGACAAATTAACTGGCACAAGGTGTGATTTATGATTGTCTACATGGTCGAACCCGACGCGACCGTCTGGAACGCTGCTTGTAACTGTGCGCGCCAAGCACAGTAAAATGCCGTCTCACGACTAGGCATGCTATACTAAATGTGAAATGAGATGAAGCCATGAAAAATTTAGTCGCTGAGCTAAAGAATGAACGTGACAAGCAATTATCAGGAAGTTTATATTACTGGACACAAATATTGTTTTCTTATAACTCGAATCATATGGAAGGCACACAGTTGACTGAAGATCAGACACAACAGATTTTTGATACGGGGACGGTTTTTGCCAATGACGGGCAGGCAATCAAAGTTGATGATGTCCTAGAAACAGCTAACCATTTTCGCGCTTTTGACTATCTTTTAGATACTGTTGAGGTACCGGTAACCAGTGCGTACGTCTTCGAATTACATCGCATTCTCAAACGCGCGACCAGTCAAGAAAATGATGCCAAGTATCATGTGGGCGGCTTCAAAATAGTGCCGAATCAGATTGGCTTTCTCGATGCCACGGAAACGACTAGTCCCGCAGATACCCCTCAAGCGATTGCTGACTTGTTTTCAGAGTGGGAAGCTTCAGGCCAAACAGGTCGTGATTTGAGCGCCATCGCCAAATTTCATTGGCAGTTTGAAAGGATTCACCCATTCAGTGATGGCAATGGCAGAATCGGACGCTTATTAATATTCAAGGAAGGTTGCCGAAGTGGGGCGGTCCCATTGATTATCCGTGAAGACACTAAACCTTATTATTTGCGCGGGTTAAAGACCTTTAAAACGACACCTGGATATTTAATTGATACGCTAGGGCATGAACAAGATAATTACCAAGGCATGATTGCCCGCTTCTTCCCAGAACCCAATCATGAATTAGACTAAAAAATCTGAACGGCTAAATTCAACATTTAACCGTTCAGATTTTTTGGCTATTATCAGTACTCGTCAGTGTGAACCGCGTCCGCAGTTATAGTGTTGGGCGACTTTATCATGGGGCGTCAGGGTGTAGTTGCTTTCACCAAAACTAACTTTAAGGCCCTTTTTTGCAACGGGTGTCCGGGTGCGATTTGTTGGCTTTTGCCAATGGTCGAGAATCGCTGCAATGCAGATACAGAGCGGTTCAGTGGTCGGCTCAGTGATGGCTAATTCGAAGGCTTCACCGTTCGTCGTGACGACTGGCCGCATTGTCATCACTAATTCAGTCCCGTGATAAATGCGGTAGCTTTCAGCGTTTAAACTGCCCATGATGATCCAGCGAAGTTTGCGAACGTAGAGCATCTCGTGCCAAAAACCGAGCGTTTTACTGATGGAGCCGACGTTTTGGCGATTATAGTACAAATCAAATTTTGGTAATAAGCCCAGAGTCGTTTGTCGAATCTCGGCCAGTAGTTCACCTTGGATGGCATATAGACTGAGCGCATCTTGGCGTCGCCCCCAGCGTCCGACTAAGAGGTAGTGGGATTGATTATGCGCGTCGCGAACAATCCGAGCACCTTGGGCGAAGCTATTGCGGCTGAAATATAATTTACGCATCTTCAACCTCCGTTTTCCGGAAACTATTGTTTCGCAAGCACCTCGAGAATCGCTTTGCCCACGCCATCGTTGACGTTGGTATCCGTGATGTAGCGCGCCAGTTGTTTGACTTCAGGACTGGCATTGCCCATCGCGTAGCTGACACCAGCGAGTTCGAGCATCGAGACGTCGTTGTTATTGTCACCGATCGCCATCACGTCACTCATTGGCGTGTTGAGCATGTTGGCGTAGCGTTCGACCGCGATCCCTTTTTGCGCGTTGATGTTATTGATTTCAATGTTGGAAGCGGATGAAGACGTAATCTTAAGCGATGAGTGTTTGGCGAGAATCTCGTCGCTCAGTGGCTTGAGCTTGCTAGGACCTTCTTCACTAAACGCGATAATCTTCATCACGTGCTTAGTCGAGTCGTCTAGTAGCTCGTTATAATTATCCACGTAATTGATGTCCATTAATTCCAAACGAGCAGAAGCAAGTGAGACCGCGATTTTAAAAGTCGTGTCTGGATTCAAGTTGGTTAAAAGATGGGCAATTTGTTCGATTCGTTTGGCTTTGTTATTGGAATAGATTCCGTCGTTGCCCACAACTTCAAAGTAATAGCCTTGAGCCGTTAACGTATGGAATACAGCACGGGCAACGCTATTCGTAATTGGCACCATGTCGAGCATCTTGCCGGAAGCATCATATACTTCGGCACCATTCAACGTAATGAGTGGGGCGGTGATTCCCTGGGCAGCCAGGAGCGGTTGAGCTTCGGAAAAGCGGCGTCCGGTGGAAACGATAAAGTGCACGCCTTGCTGTTGTGCTTGACGGATGGCGTCAGCGTTAAAATCAGAAACGACCATTTCATTGTTGAGTAACGTTCCGTCCATGTCAGAGGCGATAATCGAAATCATGTTGTCACATCCTTAGTTGTCTTAATAATTACATTCTAACATGTTTGGGTCTGAATACAGAATTATTATCATTACCGGCTTTGGTTATGATACAATAAAACGAGAGGTGTTAAGGATGAAAGCGTTTATTCATACAGACTGGTGGGACGTCTTAAAACCCGAGTTTGAGAAGCCCTATTACCACCAATTGCACGAATTTTTGAAAAATGAATACCGAACGAAAAATATTCACCCGGACATGTACAATATTTTTCAGGCCTTTGAATGGACGCCATTTGCTGACACAAAGGTCGTTATTTTAGGTCAGGATCCGTATCATGGTCCTGGTCAGGCGCACGGATTGAGCTTCTCCGTGCTACCTGGAGTGGCGGTACCGCCATCATTAGGCAATATTTATAAAGAATTACAGGATGATGTCGGCTGTACACCGGTCGAGCACGGGTACTTAGAGAGCTGGGCCAAGCAGGGCGTGTTGTTATTGAATTCCGTCTTAACGGTCCAAAATGGGGTCGCTTTTTCACACGCGGGCAAAGGCTGGGAACGGCTAACGGACGTTGCCATTCAGCGATTGTCAGAACGGGAGACGCCGGTCGTCTTTATTTTGTGGGGCAAGGCCGCCCGTTCGAAAATCAAACTGATCAACACGCAGACCAACGTGGTGTTACAAGCACCGCATCCGAGCCCGTTATCAGCTTACCGTGGCTTTTTCGGTTCAAAGCCATTTTCCAAAACGAACATTGCGTTAACATCCTTTGGCGAGCAGCCAATTAACTGGCAGTTACCAGAACACGTCAATCTCGAGCATTAATTAATTTATTGGAGGGTTATCACATGGATTTATTCGAGTCATTATCACAAAAGATTACTGGTCAAGATCAAACAATTGTTTTTCCTGAAGGCACTGAACCCCGAATTGTCGGTGCCGCTGCACGGTTAGCAGCGGATGGCTTAGTTAAGCCGATCGTGTTAGGCGCAACGGACAAGGTTCAGGCCGTGGCTAAAGACTTGAACGCTGATTTAGCAGGTGTTCAAGTCCTTGATCCTGCGACATACCCGGCTGAAGATAAACAAGCAATGCTTGATTCACTGGTTGAACGGCGTAAGGGTAAGAACACACCAGAACAAGCTGCTAAGATGTTAGAAGATGAAAACTACTTTGGCACGATGCTCGTTTACATGGGCAAGGCTGACGGGATGGTTTCTGGTGCCGTGCACCCAACTGGTGATACGGTGCGTCCAGCCTTACAAATCATCAAGACCAAGCCAGGTTCACACCGCATTTCTGGTGCCTTCATCATGCAAAAGGGTGAAGAACGGTACGTCTTCGCGGACTGTGCCATCAACATTGATCCCGATGCAGATACGTTAGCTGAAATTGCGACCCAGAGTGCGGCGACTGCCAAGGTCTTTGATATTGACCCGAAAGTCGCAATGCTGAGCTTCTCGACTAAGGGTTCTGCCAAGGGCGACATGGTCACTAAAGTTCAGGAAGCAACGGCCAAGGCACAAGCGGCTGCCCCTGAATTAGCGATTGATGGTGAAATGCAATTCGACGCCGCCTTTGTTGAAAAGGTCGGGTTACAAAAGGCGCCAGGTTCAAAAGTTGCGGGTCACGCCAATGTCTTCGTCTTCCCAGAACTCCAATCTGGTAACATTGGCTACAAGATTGCGCAACGTTTCGGTCATTTCGAAGCCGTTGGTCCCGTTCTGCAAGGCTTGAACAAGCCCGTTTCTGACTTGTCACGTGGTTGCAGCGAAGAAGATGTCTACAAGGTCGCCATCATTACCGCGGCTCAAGGCTTAGCTTAAACGCTGACTTAGTTTGTTAAACGAGGGGAACTTCAGAGCTTGTACTTTGAAGTTTCCCCCGTTTTTTCTATAATAAGAGCAGTCAAGCTGTAAATAGGATGAGGAGTTGGAAGAATATGGAATCAATCACGGTAACGTCGCCGGAAGGGACCATGCAAGTCGGGGCCAAACTTGGGCAGTTAGTTCAACCAGGAGATCTAATCTTACTAGATGGTGACCTGGGTGCTGGCAAGACCACTTTTACGAAGGGGTTAGCGAAGAGTCTCGGCATCCCGAATAATGTCAAAAGTCCGACGTTTACGCTTATTCGTGAATATCATCAGGGCAGATTGCCACTGTATCACATGGACGTTTATCGGCTAGAAGATGGTGGCGAGGAAGATTTAGGTTTGGATGAGTATTTTGATGGTGATGGTGTCAGTGTTGTTGAATGGTCACAATTTATTGCTGAGCTGTTGCCCACAACCTACTTGAGAATTGCCATCAGCCGTGACACGGACGCTGACGATCAACGTGTGATGACATTCAAACCGCAGGGCGACCATTATCAACACCTGGTTGATCAATTGAAGGAGTGACAACCATGGCAGAAGAAGTTGTCGACGTTCGTCCGGCTGAAGTGACGGATGCAGCGCAATTATTGGCGTTGTTAGCGCAACTGGGACGTGAGAGTAACACGTTCACGGTTGATGATGGCATCGAAGAATTAAGTGAAACGGATGAAGCGGAACAGATTGAACGCATCAGCGGCACCACGACCAACGTCATTTTTGTGGCGGCACTGGGAGATCGACTGATTGGCGTTAGCACCGTTCAGGCCAGTACGGATTTTAGCGCCGCGCAAGGTGAAGTCGGAGTCGCCGTCCTCAAGGAATTCTGGGGAATGGGACTCGGGACCGCGTTAGTCGAAGAAATCCTTGATTGGGCCCGCAATTATAGTTCACTCGAGCGACTCGTTTTGACGGTCCAGCTACGCAACACCCGTGCCGCCAAGTTGTACCAACACTTAGGGTTTGAAAATTGTACGGCTACCAGTTATGAGGTCGTCGACCCGACTGGCCAGCGGGTGGCCGCAATCGATATGAGTCTTTGGGTCTAGACTGGCTTGAATTGCACAAAAAAAGCCCAGCAATTGCTGAGCGATGATTGATGGATGTGATTAGCCCTGAACGCGAACGAACGGTTTTAGCTGTTCGGTGCCGAAAGTTTGCGCCTCAGTTAATAGAATATTGGCGCAGGCCAGGCTATCGTCTAAGGCGTTGTGATGATGTTGAAGCTCGATATCAAGTGCACGGCAGAGCGTGTCAAGCTTGTGGTTCGGCAGTTCTGGGTAGAACTTCTTACTCGTCTTGACCGTATCCATGGATAGGTATTCGGGTGCGCTGATGCCATAGTGTGCGAGCGTATTGCGTAGCACCCCAATATCAAATGGAGCGTTGTGGGCAATCACTAACCGATCACGCTGGAAGAATGGCGCAATGTGCTGCCAGACTTCCGGAAACTTCGGTGCATCGGCGACGTCTGCTTCATGAATCCCATGAATTTGAACGTTACGCCAGAAGAAGTCACTTTCCGGTTTGATGAGGGTATAAAACTCATCACTGATTTGATTGTTCCGGACGACGGTCAGTGCGAGTGAACAGGCACTATCCCGTTTGGCGTTCGCCGTTTCAAAGTCCATTGCGACAAAGTTCAAAGTTGCCACCACCGTTTCTAAAGAATAGCTTTATCGTACAAAGCTTGCGGTAAAATTTCAAGTTAACGGTTCGGTAAAATAATATCCAGTTCCACTGGGCAGTGGTCAGAACCGAAGACGTCGTTAAGAATGCGGGCGTTGAGGAGTTGACCGTCCAATTGTTGCGAGGTGATGAAGTAGTCGATGCGCCAACCGGAATTATTGTCACGAGCATGACCACGATAGCTCCACCAAGAATAAATATCCGTTTGGTCGGGATAGAAGTGACGGAACGTGTCCGTGTAACCGTTCGCTAAGAGGCGGTCAAACTTGCCCCGTTCTTCATCGGTGAACCCGGCACTATGATGATTGCTGCGCCAGTTCTTCAAATCGATATTTTCATGGGCGACGTTCAAATCACCACAGAAAATCAGCGGCTTATTGGCGCTTAGACTATTGATGTAAGTTAAAAAGGCGTCTTCCCAATGCTGGCGATAATCGAGGCGTTTCAATTCGCCACCGGAATTAGGCGTGTAGCAAGTCAGCACATAGTAATCGGCGTACTCTAAGGTAATGACGCGTCCCTCAGTATCAAATTCTGGTACCTCGATGCCATAGGTGATATTCAGCGGGGTGTGCTTGGTGAAGATCGCGGTACCTGAGTAACCTTTACGTTCCGCGTAGTTCCAATACTGTTGATAACCGGGAAAGTCAAGGTCGATTTGACCCGCTTGTAATTTGGTTTCTTGCACACAGAAAAAGTCAGCATCCTGTTCATTGAAAACATCAATGAAGCCATGCTTGACGGCAGCGCGCAGTCCGTTAACGTTCCAAGAAATAAGTTTCACGTGAATTTCAGACCTTTCGAGTCATTTACAACTATTGTAACACGGTCAGCAGTCATGATTGGGTCGATTTGTCATGGGATGCGATGTGTCATTAAGTTCAAAAGCGGCCAGCGTAGACCGCTGGAACGAAAGCGAGTTGGCGTAAACTTGCTGTTGTAAGCGTCCTAGGCCGGCTTCCAGGCATTCTGGGCAATGGCCGTGACGTGGTGGACACAGATTTAAGCCGAAAACCACGTCTTAAATACTGGTCTTCCACATTAGCTGTAATATGGATGAAACGTGTTCGGGTCAGACTGGGACTTCCGGTTAGCTACGCCAGAACGCCAAGCGGAAGTTCACCGCTTAACGCTCTAGCTAGGCTAGTCCTCAGTCCCAACCCGTCTGAACCTCACACTCTGAAAGGCACTGGGCCTTGCCCAGAATACCTTCCAGCCTGGATCCTATTCGAAAGGCAGACATGTGTGGACTCAACCTTAAATGAACTGGTCGTCGATTTTTAGTATCCAGTCATCTTGTCATTCAACTGTAAAATTGGCTTCTGACGAAAGCTAATGTACTCATGTTCAAATTACCGGACTTAATAGCAATGCTGAATGTTGTCATAATCTTCTCCAGGCGCCCTGAGATGGAAAAGTATGAAATGCTAGACGGGTGGCAAATCTATCGTCTAACTCTAAGAATAGTTCCTATCAAAATTGATCAATAATCTTCAGACTACCAGATCAGTTTTTTAATCGGACAAGTATTTGAGTTCAATAAATCATGGTTGATGTTGATTTAAAATTTGCACGAAGGCCCCGACGCCTAATATTCAATGGACAATTGTACCAAAACAGGTGGTCGTTCATCCGCCATTCGAGTGGCTTCCCGACTGTAGGGGCCGGCTGACAATGCTCAGTAGCCAAATTATTCTTAGTCGGAAGTGGGTTGCTTCCGGCTTAGAATAAGACTCGTATTTGAAATTGCGCAGTGGTCTTCTGCGTGAGTTCAAATCGATGTCGGCTTACGTTCCAGCAATTGTCAGCCGGCCCTGGAAGTCGGAATAGGACGCTCGTCGGCTGACGAACAGCAAGCCAGCTAACTAGCATACTTTAATCATGATTCATAAAATGTCATAATCAGTCAAAAAACAAGTTACGGGAGGATTCTATATGTTAAAAATTGGTGTACTGGGGTTAGGCAATATCGCGCAAAAGGCATATTTGCCGGTGATGGCAGCGATGCAGGATCAGTATGAATTTCATTTAACTACGCGCAATGCGGAAAAGCGGGCGAAATTGGCAGCCATGTATGGGTTTCAACACACGCACGCAACGTTGGAAGCTTTGATTGATGCCCAGCCGGATGCGGTATTCGTGCATACGCCAACTCAGACGCATGGTGCGATCATCAAGCAGTTATTGTTGGCCGGCATCCATGTTTATGTGGATAAACCAGTCGCAACAGACTTACAAGTCGTCCAGAATTTATATGATTTAGCAGCTGCTCGTCACTTACTATTGACCTGTGGTTTCAATCGCCGCTTTGCCCCGTTTAATCAGGAGTTGAAGGCCTTGCCAGACAAACGACTGATCGTTGCGGAAAAGGTTCGCGAAGCGGGTGGGCAGGATCCCGAAACAGCGGTTTTTGACTTGATGATTCACATGGTGGATACTGGGTTATTTTTATTGGACGAACCGTTAGCAGACACTACCGGCCGAATCGTCACGACAGATAGTGGTGCCTTAGCGCAGGGCTACTTGACCGTTCAGACCGCGCACGAACAACTCCAGGTCGTGACGAACATGTACGGTGGCGTGAACTTAGAACAAGTGACGGTCCAAACGGCACAGCAGCGTGCGATGGTCACTGATTTAAGCACGAAAACGGTGTTGACGACGGCTGAACAGCTGACGACCAGCTTTCCTGACTGGACACCGACGCTCGAAAAACGTGGGTTTGCGCCTTTGATTCGCGCCTTCTTAACGGCTGTCGCGACCCACGGGGAGAATCCGGTCGCACCGTCGTCCGCGATTACGAGTCACGCGGTGTGCCGTCATTTATTAAGTGACTAAAAAGTGATAAAATTAAATAATGGACTTACAATTTTCAACAGGATCATAGCGTTAGCGTAGCGTTTCAACTTATCGACCCGTTGTCATGGGAAGCTTTTAGACCTGCTAGAATAACGAATACGCTGTGAGACCGGTATATGTTGAAGTAAGTGAATTAAATTGAAACACGAAAGGAACTTTTCACCATGACCCAAGATGTCTTGGCCACTTTTCCAGCCATCGAAATTAAAAAAGATGAATCACTAAGTCATTATACGAATACCAAAACGGGAGGCCCCGCGGATTACGTGGCGTTTCCCAAGTCGATTAGCGAGACCAAAGCATTGATTACCTATGCCAACGAGCAAGGCTTACCCTTAACGGTGATTGGCAACGCCAGCAATTTAATTGTTAAGGACGGCGGGATTCGTGGGCTGACCATTATTTTAACGAAAATGAATCAAATCCATGCCAGTGACAATAAAGTCGTGGCTGAAGCAGGGGCCGCGATTATTGCGACGACCAAGGTGGCTTGTGGTGCCAGCCTGACTGGGATGGAATTTGCTGCGGGCATTCCTGGGAGTGTCGGTGGTGCCGTCTTCATGAACGCCGGGGCCTACGATGGTGAGATGAGCGAAGTGGTCGAGACGGTCACCGTTTTGACGACTTCAGGTCAGCTCAAAACACTAGACAACGCGGATTTGGATTTCGGATACCGCCACAGTAGTATTCAAGATTACGATGACATTGTGGTCTCGGTGACGTTCGGCTTGAAACGCGGCAATCAGACTAAGATTCAGGCGCGGATGGATGAACTCAATACGTTGCGGGCAGCAAAACAGCCGCTTGAATGGCCGTCTTGCGGAAGTGTCTTTAAGCGACCAACCGGGTACTTTACTGGTAAACTAATTCATGATGCTGGTTTACAGGGCCATCGAATCGGTGGTGCGGAAGTTTCTAAGAAGCACGCTGGTTTCATTATTAACGTCGACCACGCCACGGCGACGGATTATATGGATATGATTCACTACGTCCAAAAAGTTGTATTTGAACGGTTCGGCGTTCATCTTCAAACCGAAGTGCGGATTATTGGAGAGGATGTTGACCAAAGTTAGCATTGTCAATTTAACAAAGGAGGCAACCACTTAGATGCCGATTATCGAATTAGTGATTTTACTGGCATGTTTAGTGCTGCTGTCGAATGTGTTGAGCCACTATCTAGTCGCAATCCCGGTCAGTTTAATTCAAGTCGGGCTCGGTCTAGGAGTGGCTTTATTATTAAACGTACAAGTTAAGCTGCAAACAGATTGGTTTATGCTCGTCTTTATTGCGCCAATGCTGTACAACGACGGCAGAGAGTTCCCTAAGCAAGAGCTGTGGGAACTACGCGGGGCGATTTTCGCAAATGCAATCGTGCTCGTTTTTATTACAACTATTTTAGGCGGCTTTTTGATTCACGTCTTGATTCCGACGATTCCACTCGCAGTCGGAATCGCACTGGCCGCCATCCTATCACCAACCGATCCGATTGCCGTGCAGTCGATTTCGGAAGGGGTCAAATTACCGAAAGAAATTTTACACCTGGTTAGCGGTGAAAGTCTGATCAACGATGCGAGTGGCCTGATTGGCTTCAAATATGCGTTAGCAGCCGCCGTCACCGGGACCTTTGTTCTGAGTAAGGCCATCGGCGATTTCTTTTACATCAGTCTGGTCGGGCTAGCAGTCGGGCTGGCGCTGATTACGGTCATTCAGTTGATTCGTGATATTTTGAGACGAGAAGGGATCAACGACATTGTGTTCAACGTCGTGTTACAGATTACGACGCCCTTTGCCATTTACTTCATCGCTGAAGAATGGTTCCATGCTTCAGGCGTTGTCGCCGTGGTTGCGGCCGGCGTGCTGGCACATATTCAAAATTCACATGAGAGTGAAGATGCGCCCGAATTACGACTCGTTACCGAGCGCGTTTGGAACGTCGTCGTTTACTTATTAAACGGAATCGTCTTTTTGATTCTAGGAATTGAACTCCCAGTTGCCACTCAGGCGACGATCAAAGGGGCGCACACGAACACGTTCCATGCGGTCTTCGATGTGTTGATCGTTTGGGGCATTCTACTACTCATTCGGGTCGCATGGACCTATGCGTACATGCTGTTCAATTGGCTGCGGCACCATAAAAAGGTCAAGCCAAGTCTGCGAATCGCCGCGTTATCCGGTTTGTCCGGTGTTCGGGGTGCCATCACGATGGCCGGGGTCTTTACGATTCCGACCGTGATCGCGACTGGCGAAGCCTTTCCAGAACGCTCACTGGTGCTCTTTATTGCAGCGGGGGTTATTATCCTGAGTCTGGTTGCGGCGGCTGCCATCTTACCATTGATGGCGTCGAAGTCGCTGCCATTTGTGACCCGGGGTTCGAGTCCTGATGAAGATGATACTGTTTTGGCTGAAGATTTGGATGAAGCCGAAGATGCGGACGGCGGCTTGCAACAGTTAACTTATAAACAAGCTCGGATTTACATTCTACAATTAGCCGTTCAAAACATCGAGGAACATCGTCGTCCTGAGAATCAGCGCGCCGCGTATGATTTGATCTTAGACCAACAGTTTCAAATTCGGCGGTTAGAAGTGGCGTCCCAGACTGCGGATGAATTAGCACCAATGCTGACGGATGAGTTGCAGCTCCGGTTAGTCGCATTGAATGGCGAACGGGCGGCAGTTCGTGAGTTAATTACGTCGAAGAAAACGACTAAATTAGCGGGGCAAGTTTACTTGCGGCGAATCGACCGCCGAGAACAACGGTTCTTACAAGCGACGCACAAACCAGGACTACCAACCTTGCGCTCATTGCAGTTATTATTTAACCGCGCCATGCAAGGAATTCGCCTCTGGTTAGCGCCAGGGGACAGCGACGCCTTACGTTCGGAACTGTTGAATATTCAGCGGGAGGCTTCGAAAGCGGCCATCAAAGCGTTGTCGCAGTATTTGAAGCAAGCCAATGTCGATGAGCAACAGTTTGACCGCCAAGCCTTGTATCACTTGATCGTGCATTACCGAAACCGCATCGAAAACGCCAAGAATGATCATACCTTGTCGCGTGATGATTATGAGCGGCAACTTCATAGCTTACGAATCAAGAGCCTGGGTGCTGAACGTGCTGGTGTACAACATTTGCTGGAAAGTGGGCAAATCAGTCTGCGCACCGCGGCAAAGTTACGGCAGTTCATTAATTACTCAGAGAACCTATTAATGCTCAATGATATTGAGGCTGATGACGAATAGTTAACTTTTTAGATTGTAAATTAGTAGTTCTACGTTATAATGATGTAAGAGTAGTATTGACGGTAAAAGGTTGGGTCTGCAAAAGAATCATTATTTAAAAGAAGGATAAGGGCGACCTTACAGGGGGACATCATTATGACAGAATCAGAGATACACGAACGTTTTGTAGACACTTATATGCATATTTTGAAGTACGTTGGCGACTTTGTGTCGGTCCCAACGCGGCCGTATAAAATCACGTTTGAAGCTTATACCGTGATGCGGATGATTGCAACAAGTGACGAACCATTGACATTGGTTAAGATTGCGAAAGCTCAACGGGTTTCACGTAGCGCTATCGCACGGCAAATCAATGTGTTATTAGACTTAAAGTATATTGAACAGACGACTAACACCAATGACCGGCGCATCAAGTATTTGTCGCTGACGCCAGCGGGAGTCAAAGTTGAAAAGAAAATCACGAAGGCTTCTGAAGAACGCTTCCACCAGTGGGTTCAAGTCTACGGTGAAAAGCGGGCGAGTGATACCTTACGCTATATCAACGATGCTGAACAAAAGGCGACTGAACTGGGCTTTAGCGGGTTCAGTGGCTTGCATGATAAGCGGGGCCGGCACACCGAATATAGTGATCCAAAAGCCAAAAACTAATTAAGAATTAGTTAAATTTTAAGCAATAATAAGAAACACCGTTCAAACGAATGCTTAGTCATCGTTTGAACGGTGTTTCTTTGTTTAATTGGTTGGGTGGTTGTCAGTAGCTGGCATCGTAAACCGCCACGCCGCGTAGATGAGTAGCTGCAGGAGCCACATCATGAGAACGAAGGCGAGCATTTTTGGCGACCACATTTCGAGTAATTGTTTGATAATGTATTGCGGTGTAATCAACAAATAGATTGAATGCAGGCGCATGAAGCGACCAACATAAACACCGATACTTGAGAATAAGAAGAGCGCCGCACAAATCAAAACGCGGTTGGCAGGTAACTTCGTTAAGTGTAACCGCTGCGTCAATTGTTGGGTCACGCGGTCGACGCCCCACGTACCGACGATCGTGGCGACCATCATCGGCCCAACCAAGTAGGCAAAATCCCGCCACATCGGTAAATCAAATCGCAGGAGACCGTTAATACCATAGGGCTTGAGTAAGCTGAGATGGAACAGGTCCGTCATCAGGTAAGGGGCATTCGGGTAGAAAAGCAACCAAATGACCGCAATCAGCCAGAATAGTAATGGGCTTCGCCGCGTTGTCAACCAGAAGCTGAGCTCGATTGGAATATAGGCCAGAATTGAGTTGAGTAGTAAAAAGTGGAACGCGCCGTGCAAATCGAGCGCTGCGAAGATGAAGAATCCCCAGAATGCGAGACGAATCAGCCAACGCTGTAACTTAGTCATTTAGTCACTTCCTTTCACCACCAATTTTAACAGAAATATTAATCAAGCTATATTAAATAACATCAAGCTTAATATTTCTTCAAAATATGACTAAAAACAGTGTCCACCCCTAAATCAATCCGCGAGAAGCGGGTTCCCGTGCTATAATGTGAAAGTAAATGATTTTCATGAGGAGGAGGACTATGACTTTCAATTGGAGCGGTTTGCTGACCTTACAAAATTTCGTCCGGCTCCTTGACATTCTGGCAGTCTGGTTTGTCATTTATGAGCTGATCGTCTTGTTGCGAGGAACCAAAGCCGTACAACTATTTCGCGGTATCGTGGTCATTGCGGTCATTAAAGCCATTAGTGTTTTGATTGGTCTGGACACGGTTTCGTGGATCATGGACCAAATTATTAATTGGGCGGTTATTGCAATGGTCATCATCTTCCAGCCCGAAATTCGGCGTGGGCTAGAACATTTAGGACGAGGCTCCATGTTTGCCCGTGGAAAACGTCAAAATGAAGACGAAGAGCGGATGATTACCGAATTAGATAAAGCCATTCAATACATGGCCAAGCGGCGTATCGGTGCTCTAATGTCCATTAAGATGGACACTGGTTTGGAAGATTACATCGAGACTGGAATTGCACTGGATGCCGATATCACGGGTGAATTATTGATCAATATTTTCATTCCGAATACCCCTTTGCATGATGGTGCGGTCATTATTCAAGACAATCAAATCAAGGTGGCGGCAGCTTATCTGCCATTATCCGAAAGTAATTTGATTCCCAAGGAACTTGGGACTCGACATCGCGCGGCGGTCGGTATCAGTGAAGTGACGGATGCGTTGACCATCGTTATCTCAGAAGAGACGGGTGAAGTGTCAATTACCAAGGATAATGAGTTGATGCGGGGCATGACGCGTGAGAACTACTTACGTTATTTCCGGCAAGTCTTGTTAACGCCTGAGGATTCAACCAAGCAAAATGCGTTCCAAAACTGGTTTGGACGGATTTTCGGAGGAGGTCCCCGAAAATGAAAAAATTTATGAATAGCAATTGGTCGATGCGCTTACTGGCCTTAATTTGTGCCCTGGTCCTGTTTGCTTACGTGAACTCGATGAAGTCGACGCATAATTCAAGTGTGCTGACGAATAGTTCATCCAAGACGACGCTGACTTCCAATCGGAAAGTGACCATTAGTGCGCCACTTGAATTGAACGTCAATAGCACCAAGTACTTTGTGACTGGCTATCCGGAAAATATCAAAGTGACGCTGGAAGGGCCCGCTGCGCTCGTGACGACGACGGCAAACACCCAGAACTTTAAGGTGTACGCGAACTTGTCCAAACTAGCGGTCGGTCGGCATAGTGTCAAAATCGATGTCGATGGGTTGAATAAAGAGTTGAGTTATAGCCTTAGTCAGAAGTATATTCATGTGAATATTCAACCGCGGCGAACGGCGACTTATAAGGTCAGTGCAGATTTTAATAAGGCCAACGTCGCGGATGGTTACGAAGTCGGGACGGCGCGTCTCGGTACCTCGTCTGTCAAAGTGACGGGCGCGGTCAGTGAAGTTAGCAAGGTTGCCAAGGTCGTGGCGGTGGTCAATACGGATAAGAATCTGGAAAAGTCCGTCAACCAACAAGCCATCATTGAAGCTTTGGATGCGAATGGTCAAAACTTGAATGTCGTCTTGACGCCTTCGACCACCTCGGTGTATATTCCAATTACCCAGGCAACGACGACTAAGGATGTGCCGATTGATTTGAAAGCGAGTGGGACGACGACTGCCGATACGAGTTATTCCTTCTCCTCGGATACCAAATCAGTGACGGTGACTGGGACCAAGTCGGCATTAGCCAAGCTTAAGTCATTGCCGGTCAATGTTGACGTGACGGATGTGGATGAAACGACGACTAAGACGGTCAAGGTCTCAGCGAGTGATGAAGATGGCATTTCATCCGTTAGTCCAACGTCGGTCAAAGTAAAAATTACAGTCAAAAAAGATTAATAACGAAATTTTGAAATGAGGTAAATGATAATGAAATATTTTGGTACTGATGGTGTTCGGGGAATTGCGAACTCGGGCTTAACACCTGAGATGGCATTTCGTTTAGGCCGTGCCGGTGGCTATGTCTTAACGGAACATGCGGAAAATAAGGACACCCAGCCACGCGTTTTAGTTGCACGGGATACCCGGATTTCGGGCCAAATGTTAGAAGAAGCCTTGATTGCCGGCTTACTTTCAGCTGGAATCGAAGTGCTGCGTTTAGGTGTGATTACCACGCCAGGAGTGGCTTATTTAGTTCGGATCCAAGACGCGGATGCCGGGGTCATGATCTCCGCTTCCCATAACCCGGTTGAAGATAACGGCATCAAGTTCTTTGGTGGCGACGGCTTCAAGTTGTCAGACGCCAAGGAAGAAGAAATCGAATCCTTATTAGACGAACCTAAGGATACCTTGCCACGGCCAGCTGCTGAAGGGTTAGGAACGGTTGCTGATTTCCCAGAAGGTAACTTGAAGTATTCCCAATTCTTGGAACAAACGATTCCTGATGACTTAAGCGGCATTCACTTAGCTGTCGATGGTGCCAACGGATCGACCAGCAACTTAGTTTCACGGATCTTTGCCGATTTGAACGTTGATTTCGATACGATGGCCACGTCTCCAGACGGTTTGAATATCAACAAGGGCGTTGGTTCGACGCATCCAGATGCCTTGGCCAAATTCGTCGTTGAAAAGGGCGCCCAAGTTGGGTTAGCGTTTGATGGCGATGGCGACCGGTGCATCGCGGTGGACGAATTGGGCAATGTCATCGATGGTGACAAAATCATGTACATCTGCGGGAAGTTCCTCAGCGAACGCGGTAAGTTGAAGCAAGACACGGTCGTCACGACGGTTATGAGTAACTTAGGCCTTTACAAAGCCTTGGAAGCCGCTGGATTACACAGCAAGCAAACTCAAGTCGGTGACCGTTACGTGGTTGAAGAAATGTTGAAAGATGGCTACAACCTCGGTGGTGAACAATCTGGTCACGTGGTCTTCCTGGACTTCAATACGACTGGTGACGGGATGCTGACTGGGATTCAACTTCTCCACGTTATGAAGGAAACTGGCAAGAAGCTCTCTGAATTAGCTGCTGAAGTGACGACGTATCCACAAAAACTTGTGAATGTTAAGGTCCAAGACAAGAAGGCTGCTTTGAACAACGACAAGATTCAAGCCGTTATCAAAGCGGTTGAAGACGAAATGGCTGGCGACGGTCGCGTCCTCGTACGTCCTTCCGGGACCCAAGACCTGTTGCGGGTCATGGCTGAAGCTAAAACTGACGAATTAGTTAATGCCTACGTTGACCGCATCGTCGACGTTGTCAAAGCTGAAGTTGGCGTTGAAGCTTAATAATTGAACGATTGAAAACCGTTACTCATGTGAGTAACGGTTTTTTTCTGCACTGAAATCCGGAATAGCTGATACAGTGATTCTGATAGGAATCAATCTGCGAGTGTAAGTCAACTGCAATTAGTCTTTAGTACGCCCGTGAGCACCAAAGCGACCAGCTGAGAACCACAGGAAACAAGGCGAGTTGGTTTACTGTTCGTCAGCTTCGGTGCGCCATATTCCGACCTCCGAGGCTGGCTGACAACGCTGGAACAGGGCGGACATCGATTTGAACTTACGCAGAACCCCACTGCGCAATTTCAAATACGAGTCTTCTTCTAGCCCGGGAAGACCACCCGGACAAGAAGAACTTCGCCCTTGAGCATTGTCAGCCAGCCTCTCCAGTCGGGAAGCCGCTCGAATGGCGGATGAACGACCACCTATCTGGGTACAATTGATCACTGAATGCTAGGAGACAGGTTCTTCGAGCAAGTTTCTAATCGATATTGATGATGATTTGTGGCTACGGTATTTTAGTGCTGAGAAGATTAGTGAATATAATCGACTAAATTCAACGGACACTAGTATGGAATTAAGTCGATAGAAAGACCTTCACTTATAATTCAAGATTTTTCAATCTCAGATGACCAGAGAAAATGTTGACAAGTTCAGTGAAGTCGCTTGTCAGAGACCTTAAAACACGGGTAAGAAAGTTTAGCGATTGTTAGAAACCAATCTGACGGTTGAATATCAAAGTTTCCGTGTACCATGGAATCAACGACTAATCCAACAAAATGTTGGGTCTACACATGTCAGCCATTCGAATACCATCCCGGCTGGAAGGTATTCGGGGCAAGGCCCGGTGGTGAAATTTCACTTGGCAAGCGTTTTTGGCTTGGTTAGTGAAAGACCAGTATTTAAGACGTGGGTTATCGGCTTAAATCTGCGTCCACCACGTTCCGGCCATTGCCCAGAATGCCTGGAGGCCGGCCTAGGACGCGGCTACCACAGAAAGTTTACGGTAACTCGCACCGTTTCCAGCGGGGCTCAGCTGGCCGCTTTTGACCTTGAAAAGAACTAGTTTCCTTGAGCGTTCATACGGTTGAGGTTCAACCTGACCACCGCAGAATATTTTACCCACTAAAAAGTTACAAAAAATTCGCAATTCGGCAATGGCCTTGATTTGGTCGCATTTTAGATTGGTCTACATGCAAACAAACACATATACCAATGTATTATCTAGTTGACATTTATCGGGTGTAACGGTAAAGTTAACTTGTTTCTAGGAAATATACCAATCGGAGGTTAGACTAGACCAATTGTTAACTGGTTAAAGCGGAATAGCGCCAGGACTTTAGAATCTAAAGTTGACGAGGATGACGTTTATCGATAATCGACGGGTGACGTCAGGGACTGCACTCTACAGGTCAATTACAAAAACCAGTTGTGAAATTGGTGACAGATATTTTGACCACGCAGCTAGAAACAATTCAAACAGTAAAGGAAGAATTATTTATGTGTGGAATTGTTGGTGTAACTGGAAAAGATAGCGCAGTATCAATCTTATTAAATGGATTGGAAAAATTGGAATACCGGGGCTACGATTCAGCCGGTATCTATGTTAACGACCAAGATGGTCATGATTATTTAGTTAAAGAAAAGGGTCGCATCGATGACCTTCGTAAAGAAGTGGGCGAAGCCGTTCACGGATCAACTGGGATCGGCCATACGCGTTGGGCAACCCATGGTGAACCAAGTGTTGCTAACGCCCATCCACAAGTTTCCGCTGATGGCCGTTTCTACTTAGTCCACAACGGTGTGATCGAAAACTTCCAAGATTTGAAACAAACTTACTTAAGTGATGTTACTTTCAAATCACAAACTGATACCGAAGTCATCGTGCAATTAGTTGACCGGTTCGTGACGAAGGAAAACTTGAGCACCTTGGATGCCTTCCGGAAGACGCTGAGCTTATTAGGCCACTCTTCATACGGTTTCTTATTAATGGACAAAGAAGATCCTGATACGTTATACGTGGCTAAGAACAAGAGTCCACTATTGATTGGGGTTGGCGACGGCTTCAACGTGGTCTGCTCAGATAGTTTGGCAATGCTTGACCAAACCAAGGATTTCTTGGAACTTCAAGATGGCGAAATCGTTGTGGTTAAGCCTAATGAAATCAAGATTACCAACCAAGCGGGCGAGTCCGTTGAACGGAAGCCATTCCATGTCGACATTGACGCAGCTCAAGCCGACAAAGGCACTTACCCATTCTACATGTTGAAGGAAATCGACGAACAACCAAACGTGATGCGGAAGTTATCTCAAGTTTACTTAAACGATGCGGGTGAACCAGTGATTAATGATGATTTAATGACTGCGCTCAAAGCCGCTGACCGGCTCTACATCGTTGCCGCTGGGACAAGCTACCACGCTGGTTTAGTGGGTGCCAAGTTATTCGAATCACTTGCTGGGGTGCCAACTGAAGTGCACGTTTCATCTGAATTCGCTTATAACCAACCATTATTATCGGCACATCCATTCTTCATCTTCCTGACACAGTCTGGTGAAACTGCCGATAGTCGTGAAGTGCTCTTAAACGTCAACGAACAGCACTTCCCAAGTTTGACGATCACGAACGTGCCAAACTCAACGTTATCACGGGAAGCAACTTACACGTTATTGCTCCATGCTGGTCCAGAAATCGCGGTGGCTTCAACCAAAGCTTACACGGCCCAAATCGCATTGGAAGCAATTCTCGCCAAAGCTTTAGGCGTCGCAACCAACCAGCCGGCTGCGGATGACTTCGATGTCAAACAACAACTTGCACTGGTCGCAAACGGGATGCAGGCTCTAGTTGATGAAAAGGATACGTTCGAGAAGATCTCGAAGGACGCATTGTTGAATACGCCAAACGCCTTTTACATCGGCCGGGGCTTAGACTATGCCGTTTCACTAGAAACTGCTTTGAAGTTGAAGGAAATTTCTTACGTTCAAGCGGAAGGTTTTGCTTCAGGTGAACTCAAGCATGGGACGATTGCCTTGATTGAAAAGGATACGCCAGTTATTGGGATTATCACCCAGAAGAACACTGCTGGTTTGACGCGTTCCAACTTACAAGAAGTGGCCGCTCGGGGTGCGAAGACGATTACGATCGTTACCGATAACTTAGCCAAAGAAGGCGACACGGTCATCTTACCAGCCGTTGACGAACGGTTGACGGCCTTGTTAAGCGTCGTTCCTGGTCAATTACTCGCTTACTACACGAGTTTGAACAAGGGCTTAGACGTTGACAAGCCACGGAACCTTGCCAAGAGTGTTACCGTTGAATAACTCATTAAAATAAAAGTGTGTGGGCACCAGGAAACGTCATCGGCAGTCGTCCGATGGCGTTTTTTGTCGGGGTAGCTGCGGACCAGCAACGGTTTACTGACTAGCATCAGCGATGAATTTGGGCTTATAATGGAAAGAACCTGATTTTGTGATGTATCGGGCTACGATGGTGGGATGACCACCGTTTGATTAGTAGTTGCGAGTTAATCGGCAGAATCAATTGGATAGTTGATGGTTTAGAAATCGTAGACCATCGGGTAAAGTTTAAGTAACTAGTAGAGGATGAGGTGAATCGAGTGGCAATCAAGTTAATTGCGACGGACTTGAACGGAACGTTATTGCACCAGGACCAGCAGTTTGACCGGGCACGCTTCAAACGGGTCTTAGCAGCGTTGAAATCGATCGGTGTGTCATTGGTGTTGTCGTCGGGGAATCAGTACGCCCATTTACAACAGTTGTTTCATGATGTGATGGCAGATAATCTGATTGTGGTCGCTGAAAACGGGGCGTCGATTTATGCGCAGGATCAGTTGATTTTCGACGGCAGTTTGTCCACAAAACAACAGCGCCAATTTGTGACGGTCGACCGCCAACAGCCATTATTCCGACAGGCGTACGTCATTCTAGTCGGCAGTCACGGCTCGTATACTGAAACGGGGGCACCAGCCAAATTAGTGGCGATGGCGCGTCAGTTCTATGATAACTTGGCATTGGTTGACGACCTCGCAAAAGTGCGGGATACCATCAAAAAAATTAGTATCGCAACGCGTCCGGAAGCAGCTGCATCACTGGTAACGCAAGCTAACGACTATTTTGCCGGGCAACTGAAAGCCCATGATAGCGGCTATGGTGTCGTTGATTTGGTCGCGCAAAACGTCGGCAAGTTGCCAGCGATTCAGTTTTTAGCCACTAAGATGGGACTAACGGCGGATAACATCATGGCCTTTGGTGACGGCGACAATGACGTCCCACTGTTGCAATACGCAACGCACAGTTTTGCGATGGCGAACGCGTCAGCAGCCATTCAAGCGGCCGCCAAACACGTGACGACTGTGGATAATGAACATGACGGGGTCTTAGCGACAATCGAGGCACAACTACTGAATCACTGATGGATAAGTGGCTGTGGAGACCGATACTAATCGTGAGTGGATTGCGTCGAAGCTAGATTTCACGTCGCGGTTCGTGTTTAACGGTGGTTATGATTATGTTGTGAATCAGCTAATAAATAAAACCTTGGCACGACTGGAAAAGGTATTCTGGTCGTGCCAAGGTTTTTTAGATTGTGATTTAAGCCTCGCCGCCTGAGTCTTATTTTAGGGGTTGATGTGGATAAAAGAACTGATGGATACCATAGGCGTTCAGTGAAACTAAGCGCTGTTTGACCTCCTCAAGATTCAGTCCCAATTCGCCGGTAAAATAAAGCCGGTAGAAGGTCAGGTTGTTGTGAATCAGAAAGCTTGAACAGACCTTGGCGTCGACTGCCGACAAATGGTAGCTGGCTTGAATCGTGGCCGTTAACCCATCTGCTACCGCGGTCTGAATCTTGCGTGACAGAAAGCTGTAATCGTCGTTGAGCAGAATGACACGGTTAAAGGCCTCAGATTGACGGAAATAGGCGACGAGCCGGTCAAAAATCAAGCCTGGTTGCGCAATGGTTTGTTTGAAGTCCTGGGGGTCAATCAGTGCAAGAATGTTATTGGCTCCTTCTTCAACGAACGTTTCAGCGAGGTCGTCGATGGTGTCAAAGTGCAGATAGAACGTCTTACGATTGACGTTAGCGACGCTGGTGAGCTCTTTGACGGTAATGTCACGATACCGCGGGTACTTGAGCGCTAAGGTCCGAAAAGCCGCCTTAAGCGCTGCCTGTGTCCGTTGAACGCGTAAATCAGTCGTTGGCAAATAGCACGCCCCCTAAACGTCGTAAATATTCGTAAAACGATAAGCCGTCTGGTAGGTCACGGGGACGTTTGGTTCAATGATAATGCTGCCAAACGCCTTATGATGAATGGCATCTGGGAGTTTTTGTGCTTGCAAAGACAGCCCCAGCTGGGAGCGCATTGGTTTACCACCATTGAGTCGGTAGCGGTCGTCACGGTAGTTCGTGGCGCTCGAAACCACGACGGCTGGTGCATTCGTCCGCATGGTTAATTTTAGCCCGCTGACCCGGTCCAACAATTCGACTTGTGGATAGGGGGTATCGTTTAACACGAAGCCGTGCCGCAAGCCACCTTTGATCTGAGCAATTTGTGGACCGATTTCGGTGCGATCGCGGAAGTCAAACGGGGAGCCGGTGACCCACGGTAGCTTGCCCGTTGGAATATCATGCTTGTTCAGTGCCGCGTATTCGTCCGCGTTGATTTTGAGAATCTGATGGTCAATCAATCGTTCGGCATCGCCGCTGAGGTTGAAATAAGTGTGGTTGGTCGGGTTGAACAGGGTCGTTTGATCACTCTTGCCCGTGTAACTAATGGTAAACTTACCATCATTATCCAGCACAAAGTTGGCGGTGATGGTCATCGTTCCTGGATAGCCATTCTCACCGTCTAACGTGATGTATTGCATGACCAAACCAACCTGGTCACTGGTGTGTAGCTTGCGTTCAAGAAACCAGGGTTCAAAGGAGATTTGTGGCATATTACCGCCATTCAAATGGTTTTCGCCGGCATTTTGCGTTAAGTCGTATTGCCGCCAGCGCGCATTCTTGATGACACCTGCGACCCGGGCGACCGTCGCCCCAAAAAAGGACTGTTTGTCGATATAGTCCGCGCCTTCGTCGAATCCAAGAATGATATTGGCAAATTTGCCATCCTTATCATGGGTGCGAATCGCCGTGATGGTCGCGCCCCAATCCATGATGGTCACACTCATGTGATGATTATTAACTAATGTATAATAATTGATACCTTTTTCTTGATGCTCTAGTATTTTCATAACACCCTTACCCCCATAACGCCTTCCCGAGTAACTGCCTACTTTTAGTATATTTCATTAGTAATGAGATTGCGAACGATAACCGTCCTGGATGTCGGTGTGGCGCAATTGTTTTGGCAGTGATTTTTAAATGAGTTGAATATCAAAATGGGTGGGGTGGCAATCAAGGGTGATCCGCTGAGATCCATTGGAAATAGTACAGGCTAGCGTAAACCTGCAGTGATAAATTCGTCCTCGTATACTTGATTCCAGGTATGCTAAAAAAAGACGTGGCAGGACGGTGCTCATTTATGTAAATAGGTAATAATCTCAAACAAAAATACTTATCGTTTTCCACTGCACATGCTCACGATTAGACAATATCAGTAACGGCCGTACGTTAAAGAAAGTCAACTAATAAACGGCAGGTCTAGTACCGCGGGTGTATGACTGTTACGATGCGATTTAACAGGGACTTAGGCATCAAACTGAAATAATTTATCTATTTATTTCGACTAACTGTTGACAACGCTTACAAATTCGCTTATTCTTAGTTTGTAAGGTATTTAGTTACCTTCTAATCAATTCTCTTTCTCTCTTATGCCGACCACTATCTGCTTGGATAGTGGTTTTTTCTGTCT